>JACMIU010000526.1 GCA_014380985.1 Armatimonadota bacterium
CACCCGCGATTGGCACATTATTGACGCCACCGGCAAACCGGTCGGGCGCATTTGTGTGGACGCGGCGAAACTTTTGCGCGGTAAGCACAAAGCGATTTTCACGCAACATATTGACACCGGCGATCATGTGATTATCATCAATGCCGAGCGCGCCATCTATACCGGCAACAACAAAGCCGATGAACCGATTTATCGCCACACCCTGTATCCGGGCGGTATCCGCTCGATTCCGAAGGGCGAACTCTTAGAAAAGCGCGGTGACTACGCGCTTTACCGTACTATCAAAGGGATGCTACCGCACAACAAATTGGGCGCGGCTATGCTGAAAAAACTGCGCGTTTACAAGGGCGCGACGCATCCGCACGAAGCGCAAATCAAGGGCATGGAAAACCGCAAGGCGGGCATCGCAGTGTCCACAAAGACAACCGCACCCGCACCTGTCGCTACGGAAGTCGCGGCGGAGGCACAAGGCTAAATTATGGCAGATACCACTCGTTACTACGGAACCGGCAAGCGCAAGAACGCGATTGCCAAAGTCTGGATTTTCCCCGGCGACGGCACGATTACCGTGAACAACCGCACGGCACAGGAATACTTCCGCCGCGCCACGCTTGAAGCGTTATTGTCGCAACCGTTCCGCGCTACGCAGACAGAAGGTCGCTACGCCGTGATGGTGAAAGCCCTCGGCGGCGGTGTTTCCGGTCAAGCCGGAGCGGTGCGCCACGGCATCAGCAAGGCGTTAATCGAAGCCGACCCGGAACTGCGCCCGGTGCTTCGCCGCAACGGCTTTTTGACCCGCGACCCGCGTGTCAAGGAATCGAAAAAGTACGGTCGCAAACGCGCCCGGCGCGGGTTCCAGTTCAGCAAACGTTAATTGCTTCGTTTGCGGACAGTATGATTATCACAACGGGCGAAGCGCGGAAGCGTTTCGCCCGTTTCGGCTTTTCGACCAACAAATATTTTGTGTTCACTCAACAATCGTGCAGTATTTATCGCCATAACATTGACCTTAATTGGCTCAAAAGTGGCGATGACACGAGTGACAAAACCTATTGCCTCGGTATCTTTAGTGTTTGCATCTGTGATGCAAGGTAAACCCGTCCCTATTCTTTTGACTATGCGCGACGCCTCCTAAAAAACCTCTGCCGTAAAGAGGAATATCCAGCAATGCGAACCGTTCGCATTGCTGGATATTCTTTTCCCTGACTGTCAAACCCTTAGAATCTGCTCCAGAATCGTCGGGTCTTTGATCTCGCCGTCCTTTGCCAGCGTGATGACTTTCGACATCACTTCCGCCGTGCGCGGGTCGGAATCCACGAACGGCAGGAAGATGCGCCCGCGATGCTGGCTATGCACCGGCACGATGCACAGGTAGCCGCCCGGTTGCCGGTGAACGACCGCCGAACCGAGATGGACGTTGTATGTCGCTAACTTGCCATCAATAATCGCGTGGCTTTTTTCGAGGCGCACGTTGTCAATTTTCAGCAAGCCCATCATTTCGCGTAGCAATGCCGCCCGCATCTCGGTCGTGCTTTGCGACGCTTCCGGGTCAACGCCGCCGACGTGTGCGACCGAAACCACAAGGTCTAAATCGCGCATGGCTTCCGAAAAAACGCGGGGCGGCACGTCGGTTAGTTTCACCGATTGCCATTCGCCTTTTTTCATAAACCGGACTTCTTCCACGGTGGAGCCTTCCACATCGGCGGGGCCCATCGTGTAGCCCATGAAGTTGACCGTCACCGTGTAGCCGTCCTCGTGGAAGGTTTTGCGGGGACCCTCGCCGTCATAGTCGTACTCGCCGCCGCCGACCCAGCCGCGTTTGTTGAACAGTGCAAGTGCCTGTTTCGGGTTCACCTGCTGACCGGCGTACCGGCGCGACTTCACGCCATCGGTGGTCTCCGAACCGGTGACGACGTACAGTTCGCGGAAGACTTGCTTAAATGGCTGGACGCGCTCGCGCAGGAAGCAGTCCTTTTGCCACGCCGCCCAATTGCCGGTGTGCAAAAGGTCGTGCGGGTGCGCGATTCGTAGCGCGGTGTCGGCGTGAAGGTCGAACGTTTTGCCCGCGCAATCTTCTAACTTCCCTTCGCCGATGGGATAACCCGCAACCTTCTCCATTCCCTCCGCTTCCACAAACACGAGGTTTCGCAAGAGCGGGCGCAGAATCGGATGGTCTAGCAGTTCGCCGAGTTCCTTGCCGCTAAACTTATCGCCGCGACACATCGCGGTTTCGAGCGACTCGCGCATCCGCGAAACCTGTCGCGTGATTTCGGTTTTGCGCCCCGCAAGCGTCGCAATCTCCTCGTCCTTTTTCACGGCGGGCGGGATATTGGCGAGTATTCTGCCTTTCTTCTCCACCGTGATTTCCGGCATACCGAGGTCGTTAATCGCAAGCGACACCGACACTTCGCCTACGGTGCGCGTCACCGCGCCGTCCTTGAGATCGGCAACGGCGGCGGCTTCCATCGCCCACGTCAGGCGGATAGGGTCGGCGTATCCCGCCGACCGCGCCAAGTTCTCCATGCCGATTCGTGTGGCAAGTTTTTCCGACTCCTGCCGTTGTGCGCCAAACTGTTTCGACGTTCGCAGAAACTCCGCCAGCGTCTTGTAGCGCGTCAGCAGGTCGGCTTCGTTTTCGTCCGCGTCCGCGCCGTCGAACGGAATCAAGCCGAGCGAACGAACCGCGTCCTGATTGCGTTTGTCGGTAATTCGTGCCGTGAGTTCGGCGCGAGAAACGTTGCCAAGAAGCGCGTCGGCGAACAGTTGCGCCCGCTTGTGACCGCCCGCCGAACTCGCGTATTTCGCCGCGTCGCTGAGGGTTTTCCACCGATCTGCACCGAGCGTTTCGTGGACGCGGCGGAACCACTGCACATCCACCGCGCCTTCGGTCAGATCTTCTGCGGAAAGCGGCGTTTTGTCGGCGACTTCGGTCGTCCACGTTTCCTTCATTTCGGCGTCCGCGCTCCAGTCGTTGCCCTTGGTATGCGCGTGGAACCACCAAACCCCGTCGGTCAAGCCCTCGTAGCCGAGGGTGTGCGCGACGTGCTTTGCCCACTGCGGCGCGTAGACGGCGATTTCCACCAGCCGTTTTTCCGGCACTTTGGCTTCCCGTGCCGCGTCCACGAACGCCTCGAACGTGTCAGACTCCGTAGGGAACGTGGCTTTAATGATTTTGCTGAACACGTTCGGTCTATTCGATTCGCCGTAGTACGAGTAGCCGCGAGCGAAAACGTCCTTGCCGAGCGCGGCGACGGTTTTCAGTAGCACGTCCTGCCCGCCGGTGTAGCGAAGGGCGAGGGCGGGACGGGACGCGGCGGTTTCCGTGTCGCCTCGCCGCAGTTCGACCTCAAGGACGCGGCGACGCACGGCGTCTACTATCGGCGCGAGTTCGTGCGTGGTGTCGAAAAGCGGCGTTTTGCGCCCGGATAACTGCTCCAGATACAGATAACGCGGCTCGTAGTAGTATTCGTCTTTTTTGCGCGGCGGCGGCACGGGAAGCAAGGCGCGGTACATATCCTGTTCGCCGATCATGCCGAGTTTGAACCCGGCGGCTAACTGTGCGACTGTCGCGTTCTGCTGAGCCGGCAGGTTGTCCGGTTTTTCCAACCAGAAAACACAGCGCAACAGACGGCGTGTCATCGCTTCGTTCCAAACGTCGGGATGCCCGGCGTAGGAGAGTTGCGCCGCGCCAAACCAGACGGTGTAGCGGGTGTCATTGCGCCAGTCTTTCTCGGTTTTTTCGGGCTTGTAGTTCGCCAGCACCGACAGCGTAGCTTCAGTCGCCCGCAGGTTGTATTCGGCGAGTGTGGCAACGTCGGCGGGTTGGTAGCGCACGAGCCATGCGAAGAAGCCGTTCACCGCATAGGGATGGTCATCGTTTTCCTTCTTTTTCGGCTCGCGCTTCGCGTGAACCTCGCCGAACTGCTTGTGAATCCAATCCGGCTTGTTCGGCAGGTGCGTAAAAGCGTGAAGGAAGCCGGGTTCGGTAGCGAGGCGTTGGGCGCGAACGAGTTCCAAACCGTCGGCGTCGCGCAAATCGTCGCCGCGGCTATCCCACCACTGCGTAACAATTTCGCGGAGCGGCATTCGCTCCAAGTCCGCTTCCGCCGGTTGCTTGTAGTCGGGCGACGGGAACTGCCACCGGGCGTTACCCAGCAAAACCTCTTCCTCGTCATCGTCGAAGGATTTGCCCACAATCGGCGTCTCCTTGTACTTCTCGACCAGTGCGGCGACGGCTTGCACGATTCGCAGCGCGGTCATGTTGCACAGCACCGGGATTTCCGTCCGAATAACCGGTGCATCGAAGCGGGTCAGTTTGGTCGTGTCGAGCAAGCCAAGCGCATTGTCCAAAGTCGCCTTTTCGTGTGTTTCGGACAAAAGCGGTTCGGTCATGGCGCGTTCGGCGGCGGTGATCTTGTCGGCACGGGCTTCCACAAACCCGGTCACAATGGCTTTGGCGCGAACCGGCTGACGCTTCTTTTCCACCATCTGCGTCAAAAGGTCAAGACCGGCGACGCGCTGGTTGGCGTCCTTCGCGCCCGTAAGGCGTTCGCCCGACGCTAACGCTTCGTTGTCGCCGCGCTTCAGCAAAAGGGTAAGCGACGCCTTGCGAAGGTCGGCGGCTTTTCGCGTCAGCAATGCCTCGATACGCTCGGCTTCCGGCTCCGTGATGTCGAACTTATTCACGGCTTTGAGTGCCGAATCGCGCACATACGATTGCGTATCGGCGAAAAGATCAAAGAGCAGTTCGCGCATTTCGGGCGTTTTGTCTTTGCGCTTCGCAATCGTGTCGGCGATGCTGGACCGACCGTAGGAACTCATCATCTTGACGAACGGGAACAACCGTTCAATCGGACGCTTACCGAGTAGCCCCGGCAACCGGTCGGCTAAATCTTCAGCGTGTGCGGTAATCTTGTCCCATTCCCAAATCACGGGTTCGAGCTCTTGGGCGCGAACCGGGAAGCGCGAGATGTTACGCTCGATACGCTCGAAGCGGTCATCGTTTGACGGCTTCGCGGGCTTCTCCGTCTCTGCCGTTTCCTCCGCGTCGCTACCGTCGCCCTTGATGGCGGCGACAAGCCCGCCGACCGCGTTTTGTATACCGTGCAGGAACGACGCTACCTTGTTGCCCTCATTGGTCGCGGTTTCAATAGCGGATACGAGGCTTGCAGTCTGACCTTCCAAAACGTCACCGAGAATATCCATGCCGTTCGGATCGATCTTTTCGTACCAGTTGGCGTTGTTATACGCTTTGGCGGCGATTCGTAAATCGGGGTCGTCGAATGCGGCGACGATGAACGGTGCGGTTTCTTTCAGACGCAGTTCGATAAGAAGATGAAGCGCGGCGTACCGGCGTTGTACGTTGTCGTCCTTCAGGAGCGGCAGAGCGGCACGAAGTGCGGCTTGCGCGTCGTCGAACGCCATTGCCCACAGCGCGAGGTACACGGTTTGCCCGTCTGTGGTTTCGGCTAACACCGCGTCACGCCCGGTGGGGTCAGCGAGGAACGTTTCCACGGTTTCCGTGGCGGCGTTCGCGGCTTTCACCGACAGTTTCTCATACGCCACCCAGTTCATCCCGAACCATGTATCGGCGGCGCGAACCGTGGCGGAGAAGCGGAACAGGTCGTTTTCGCGGATAACCTTCAGCATCCGGCGAAACGCTTGCGGGTGCGATTCGTCCACGACTTCTAAGACCGATTGGCGCAGTCCTTCCTGACGTTGTGCCGCCAGCAAGAGTTTCTCGATCCACTCCCAACCGTCCTCACGGGACGCGGACAGCAAGCCCCGCGTGACGTGTCGCCCCATCGCGCCGATTTCATGATCGCCCTTCCCGGATTCAATCAGGGTTTGGAAAACCGCGTCGCCGAGGTCGCCGCCCATGTCAATGGCGAACGCGAACAGTTTGCCCATCTGGTCGGCTTGGTACGCGCCCATGTAGGGAATCCACGCCGCGAACCAGTCCAGCGACATCTCCTGATACTCGTTAAAATTGCTGATAAGTGTGTCGAAAATGTTGCGCCGTTCCTGCCGCGATTCGTCGGTATCCGCGCCGCGATCCATGCGGAACGGTCGCCGGTTGGAGTAGCCTTGATACAGCGTTTTGCCGTCCGGCTTCCACCACGCGGCAAGCACCGGCGCGAGGCGCGGAAAGAATGCCGCGAAAAAGGTTTGCAGTTCGGCGAGAGAGAGAGCGTCCAACTTTTTATAGGCGGCTTCATGCGCTTTGTCTTGCGCCTGATAGTCTTTGCTGTTGTAACTGCCCTCCTTGATGAACGGTGTGCCGTCGCCTTTCAGTCCGAGAAGCGCGAGAGCGTGTTCGCGCACCGCGCCGGGAAGCGTGGCGATACGCGCCTTTTGCACGTCTCGGGGTTTGTCTACCGAAAACTCTTTCAGCCGTTCTTCGGCGATTTTGGGGTTTAACATTGGTTATCCTCCCGCCAGCGCGACAAGGCGCAGGAACGTCACACGGGTTTCGCTCGACACCGCGAAAGCATCGTCAAGGTTCGCCTTCTGGTCGTCGTTCACCAGCACGTAATACAAGCCGTCGGTGAACGCTTGCAGGGCGACCTGCACCGATTCATCGGCGTCTACCGGCTGTACTTCGTCCGGTCGTCCGCCCGAATCAATCTTGCCCTTAGCCGCACCCTCGGCGATTTGCGCCGGGGACAGCGTTTGCAAAACGGTCCGCGCTTCCTGCCGCGTTTGGAACGCGGCGACTTCCGAGCGCACCACGGTTTCCAACAGTTCGCGCACGGTGATGGTCGCGCCGTTTTTCCACGCATCGGGAAGCGGCATCTGGAAGTTCGGGAACAGGGCTTTCGCGCCGCGTCCGAACCGCTTGCCTTCAATGGTGAAGGTGGTTGTGTTGTCGCCGGTTTGCGCGGCGATGTTGTCAAGAATGTTGCTCATAGAAAAGTTTCCTCCGTGAATGGTACTACCCTCTATTATGCGCGACCGGAAAGGAAAACAAACGCTTTGATGAGAAAAATATTACAGCAAAAACCGTTGGATAATAGGTTGACAAGAAGGGCGGTTCATGCAATACTGGTAGCAATAATTGCTTCGGCTCCCAATCCCCTCGTGCTGAATCGTTTTGCCCATCCGCCGATCTTGGAAAGGTTTATCTCATGAAATCTCGTGTCTGGTTCGGTCGTCTCGCCGCAACAATGCTTGTGCTGACCACATTCGCCGCTTCGGCCCGCGCCGCGTTCAATATTGTGGTCAATTTCACCTCGACACCAACGGCGTCGCAAGCCGCTGCGTTCGCGTCCGCCGAGGCGACTTGGGAGAGTTTGATTTCCGGCTATCTTACTCCCTTCGCACAAACCAATTTTACCTCACTTCCCATCTCGGCAAGCATTACCCCGATTGATGGAGTCGGTGGAACACTGGGTTCGGCGGGCCCTAACACGGCTCAATCCGATGCTACCTATATCATCGCCCGATCCGGCTCAATGCAGTTCGACTCCGCCGATACCACCGGTTTGGAAGCGAACGGCACTTTTGACGATGTGATTCTGCACGAAATGGCGCACGTGATGGGCTTTGGTACGCTCTGGGAGTTGAACGATGTGGTCAGCGCGGCGCGAATCAACGGCGAACCGACGGAGTATATCGGTGTGAACGCGCTCGCCGCATGGCGCACCGAGTACGGGCAAACCGGTGCGACGTTCGTGCCCATTGAGCAGGGCGGCGGACCGGGAACCCGCGGGGGACACTGGGCGGAAGTGACGCCGAACGTCGGCGGAACCACCGATACGCAGGGTCGCCCCCTGACGCGAGAACTGATGACCGGCTTTC
>JACMIU010000527.1 GCA_014380985.1 Armatimonadota bacterium
ACTGTGGACATCGCCGAACTACAGGCGCGGCTACGGGCGGCGGGCGCGTATTTGCCGTAGCGCGGACGCCGGAACGGTTCATGCCCCCCACCAACCGGGTACAAGTCCCGCAAAAGGAGTTTTTTCGCTCATGGACTGGATACGCGGTTTTATGACCTATCCGGGAATCGCGTTTCTGATGTTCCTCGAAAACGTGTTCCCGCCCCTGCCGTCGGAACTGATTATGCCGCTCGCAGGCTTTCAAACCGGACAGGGCAAACTGTCGCTACTCGGCGTCATCATCGCGGGCGCGGTCGGTTCGCTGGTCGGGCAACTGCCACTGTACTACCTCGGCAAGTGGGTGGGCAAGGACAAACTAAAAGCGTGGGCGGACAAACACGGCGAATGGCTCGCGGTGTCGGGCGACGACATCGAAAAGTCCGACGAATGGTTTGACAAGCACGGCTCGAAAGCGGTACTAATCGGGCGGTTGGTTCCCGGTGTACGCTCGCTGGTCTCGATTCCGGCGGGCTTCGCCGATATGCCGCTTCCGAAGTTCTTGGCGTACTCGGCGATTGGGACAACCGTCTGGGCGGCGGTACTCGGCTATCTCGGCTCGCTCCTCGGCGACCGCTACGAGCAGGTGGAAAAGTTCGTCGGACCCGTTTCCTACGTTGTACTGGGCGGCATGGTGCTATTCTTCGTGATTCGCGTCGTCAAGCGCAAGCGCGAAAAGGCGCACGAAACCGCCGAAAAGCCCGCCTAATCGCCTCGCGTTAGAACGAACCGACCCAAACCGGCGCGAACTCGATACGGTCACACGCCACGCAGTAGCAAACCACGCCGCCGATAACCTGCTCGAAAACCGCGTTCGCTTCGTCCTGTGGGAGCGAGTTGCGGTGAACGTGACCGTAAACGCAAACCGAAACTCCCGCGCCGGTGAGAATATCAAGAAACGGTTGCGGCGGATAGTGGAGCAGGACGATTTTCGTCTGGCAGTGCGCGATTGACGCAAGGCTTTTCGTCAGACGGCGGCGTTCGCGCTCGAACGTTTTCTTGTCGGTAGCGAACGTTTCCGTTCCCTCAACCGGCGCGTTCCACCCCCGGCTACCGGCGAACCCGACCCCACCGATCACGCACGGCACATCGGTTAGCCCATCAAAACCGACCGGCTTATCGCTCGCCCACCAGTGATCATGGTTGCCCTTGATAACGATTTTCCGTCCCGGCAACTCGGCTAAGTAGCGCAAATCGGGCAGTGCCTCGTCGCGTTTCCGCGCCCACGACAAATCGCCCGGTAGCAGTAAAATGTCGTCCGCGCCGATAGCGGCGTGAGCGTTCGCGGCGATTCGGGCGGCGTGATCGTGCCACAGGGAGCCGAACCTGTCCATGGTGCGCCCGGTGGCGAATCCGAGGTGCGTATCGGCGAGGGCGAATATCTTGGGCATAGAGAAAAGGGAAAAAGTAACTGATTTCCGGCATATGGTCGGCGGGTAAATCCGCGACCTGTTATAGAAATCCCGCCTGTGCGGGGTGCGGCATACCAACCGTTGTGGGCGTGTCGTGGATTTGCGGGAACGTCTGATACGTGCCTGCGCCGCCCGGCTCCATACCCCGCGCAGGCGG
>JACMIU010000528.1 GCA_014380985.1 Armatimonadota bacterium
TGCCATAGGGCGGGGGCGAACTCGGCAAACCCTACCGGAACCCCGGAATAGTCAGCGGCAAAAAGTCGCGTCCACGGCTTCCCGGTATCGGTATACGTCGCGTCGTCGTCGCGCAGTTCGGCAATGGTTTTGGGATACTCCGGCTTCGTGGCACGTATAAGGGCGGCGAGTGCCTCGTAATCGGCATCGCTTCCGGTGTCGAACGGGCGTAGTACCGTACTACTCATTGGTTGGTATCCGTTTCTGGTACTGCAATTCCTCTGGCTGTTTCTCGAATCCAAACCGGGCGTTGATACCGAGCATTCCGGTGTTGCCGACCTCGTTGCTTGTCCAAATCCCCTCCGAACCGCGTTCTTTGGCAAAGGTCAGGGCGTGGACTTTCAGAGCGGTGGCGATACCACGCTTGCGGTGCGACCTAAGAACGCCGGTGGTTCCGGTGTGCAAGTCGCTGTTTGCGCCGCTTCCCCAAAGCAAACTCATGCCGACGAACTCATTGGTTGTCGTGTCGAAGGCGTAAAACGCGCCGTCCTGCAGAAAGCGCGGGTCATCAAACCGCTTCACGAACTCCGTAAGAGGGACGCGGGTACGCTCCTCGGTGTGCGGGACATCGTTGCCGATGATCCAGTGCAGTTCGTGCAAACGCTCCGATAGGTCGGATATGGTATCGCGCCACGCGGCATAAGGGCGAATCACGATTCCTTGCGCCTCCACCTTCGCTATATCGGGCGCGTAGGGCGCGGGGGCGAAGGTTTGCGGGTCAAGTTTGCTGGTTTGCTCCGTTTGCACAAGATCGAAGCCGCGATCCGCCAGAAAGCGCACGGCGCGTTCCCGGTCGGAAAGCGTGTAGGCGGTAAACGTGTGCGGCGCGAACGGAACCAGCGCGGCTAAGAGATGCTCGTACATCGCCTTGCCGATACCGCGCTTTTGATACTCCGGTAACACGGCGACATGAAGGTCGAACTTACGCGGGTCATACGCCCCCAAATGCTGACCATACTCGCCGACCGCAACCGTTTTGCCGTCCACCTCGGCGAGAAACCGGTTGTGCCGCACCGTTTCGCTACGGGTTTCGTCGCCATGCCGCAGTTCGTCGGCGGTTTCGGGAAACTCGTGCCAGACTTCGCTGAAAACGTGCGCGATGGCATGATAATCGCGGGGCGTCGCCTGTCGAATGGCAAACGGTTCCGGTCGCACGGTTTTGCCGTACTCAATCCATGCCGGTTCTTTGACAAAGCCGAGCCGCTCGTTGATAGCAAGCATGGCGCGGTTGACCTGCGCGTTCCATGTGCGAACCTTCGGCGCACCCGTGGCTTTGGCGTAGGTGAGGGCGCGAAGTTTGAGAGTGAGGGCGATGCCACGGCGACGATAGGCAGGCAGAACGCCGGTCGCGCCGGTGTATAAATCACGGTCGGCTTGCCGTTTCCAAAGAACTGATAGACCGATATACGCCCCGGTCGCGTCATCCACGGCGACGAAATAACCGTCCGGGAGCAGGTTGGGGTTATCGAGCGTTTGCTTGCGCCAATCGGCGAAGGACGGCGTGGTGGTCGGCTCGCTCCCCGGCATATCAAGCGACACTTCGGCGTCTAAGTCGCACAGTCTGCGGTCGTAGTTGGGTTCGGTTTGCAGTTCGCGTAAGGATCGAATCGTAACGCCGGGAACCGTTGTGTGCGCGGCAAACGGTGCGGAGTCAAAGTCTTGCGGGAGCAGGTACGATTCCCATTCGGCGATTTGCGGTTCGTAGCCGCGAGAAACTACGAAGCGCACCGTGTCCGGTTTATCCTCGCGGGCGTAGGCGCGAAATCGCACCGGCTGATACTTTTCGAGTTCGGCGACAAGATGGTCGTACAACCGGGTTCCGACGCCGCGCTTGCGGTAATCGGGGTGAACTTCAACCGATAACCCGAAGCGGCGCGGGTGAAACTGATACGTGTCCTGATCGTATCTGCCGAACCCAACCACGGTTCCTGCTTCGCTTTCGGCGACGTGCCGCCGATGCACATACTTCATGTCGCGCCGTGCGTCGGCGTCGCGCAATTCATCGGCGGTTTCGGGATGGTCGGGGTAACAAAGCGTGGCGATTTCGGCGATTCGCTCGTAGTCGCGGGCGGGGTCAAACGGACGGATAGAAACGGGCAAATCGGCAGACATGAGCGTCAGGGTTCTTTCTGCAAAAAAATCTTGCCATCCGGTATCGCGCCGGGGGGCGGTTTTGCTAAAGGGCGCGGCGAAAGAAAACGGTCGGCGGTTCCGAAGAACCACCGACCGTTCGCGGTCAAAAGCACGACGCGATTACGCCGCTTTGCGCTTTTTCAGCACGATGCCGCCGAGGGTAGCGAAGCCGACCGCGAGAAGCGACAAGGTTCCGGTTTCCGGCACGACCACCGGCGCGGCTGCCGAGAAGATGTACAGACGGCGGTTTGCCGAGTCGGTGACAGCAAGCGTATTGTTAGTTGCCGAGTAGCCGAAGTCATACCTTTTAGTTCCCGACGGATTAAAGAAGTTGAAACCATTCACATCCGTGCCGGATAGGAATGACCATGTCGGCACAACCTCTGTGCCGGATGTTGTGAAAAACTTAACGACATCTGTGAAGTTCGCTATAGCCCCATTATTGTTGTCGTTCGCAACAAGAAGGCTTCCGTTGTTCGGCGTGTTCATAAACGCGATACTTTGCTGAAACTGTCCTCCGGGAGCACCCGTTTGAGTGAGTGGGGCAAGCACGGTTGAAGCCGTACCGCTGTAAGCGTTGCCGCCACTGTCAGCGATTCGCACCGCTTTACCAATACGATTCGATTCGCGTGTGTACACGTCGCCGGTTGCCGGGTCAAACGCAAGATCACGCCAAACTGTGGCTGTGGGACTGAAGTTAATAACCCCGCCGTTGCCATTGGTATTGTTCGCTATGTAGGCACCGGTAGTTGCATTCAATGTTCGCACACGTCCCGCGCCGTTTGAAAGGAAGGATACCCCACCTGCTGTAGTGCCTGTTCCGTTGAGACCGGGATTGATGGCTACCCCCTCGGCGCGTTGCGTTGCGTCGGTGATGTTCCAGTTTAACGTTCCTGCAGACGTAAAACTTCGTACCGAAGTTGCTCCCGCCGGTGTCGAAGCGGCGTAAACGTTGCTCCCCGATACGGCAAGTCCGGTGATTTGAGACGTGGTAGTGCCGAATACCGTGCCGTAGGCAGGTGCGGTTATCGCGTTGCTGATACGGATAATACCCGTGTTTGAGCCGACACCGGCGACATAAGCATCAGTTCCATCCCAAGCAAGAGCATAGGGGTTGTTGCCGAATGTGTTTGAGGGGATTACAGTAGCCAAGTTGGCACTGTTACCCAAGTCTACACTGGCGATTTGCGTCAGGGTTAGTTGCGCGTGAGCAGTCAGGGATGTTGCCGCGACCATCGCGGCGGCGAGGAGAAAACGTTTCATGATTAAGCACATTCCTTTCGGGAAAGGGCGGGGGAACGCCGCCCGGTCGGTGAAAATCGGTATATACCGATTCTTCGTGTATACTGGCAGTAGTATAGGCAGTTTTTGCGGAAATAGCAAGCGGATTTCTCCTACGGCGCGGCGAAATAATACCGGTTTTACGGTTCATGGGATCGTGCCGCAGACTCCCAAACGGCGATGGTCTCGTCCGCCATGCGTCGGCAGGTGAACGATTCGGCGCGTTCTCGCCCACGCTTGCCGCGATTCGCCCGTTCGTCGGGACTTTCCCGCAGAAGAAGCTGCGCCGCGTCCGCCAAGCCCCCCGCGTCGTCGGGCGCGAAGTATGCGGGCGCGTCGCCGAGGATTTCGGGCATACAAACGGCGGACGACGACGCGACCGCCCCCCCGGTCAGCATCATTTCCAGCGGCGGCATTCCGAACCCTTCAAGGCGCGAGGGCCAGACGAACACGGAAGCGCGGGCGTAGGCGACGGACAGCGCGGCGTCGTCCAAGCCA
>JACMIU010000529.1 GCA_014380985.1 Armatimonadota bacterium
CCATAGGCGCACCGGGGCAGGGTCGGGGAGATTGTCGTATTTGGGCGTCCATGCCCGCAACCCGATACGTGCATTCGGATAGCGTTTGTAGGGGGCAAATAGCGCGGTAAGGAACCGACCAGCGACAGATATATTGTCCGTTGGGATCATGCCGCGCCCCCGTTTCGTAGGGGCGCGGAACGCGCCAGAATCGCCCGAATCAGTTCCGACGCGGCGCGTTTCGTGGTCGGCGGCGCGGACGCGGGTTCAATACCCCGGTCACGCACCAACGCCCGAATAAACGATAGTTGTCGGTGTGTCGGCGGCACGTCGCCGAACGTCGGGTAGACGGGTGCGGGCAATCCCCGATGCGCGTGCGCGTAGCCGAGCAGACACGCAGATGTATGCGGGTATTCGATTATCGCGCTTGTATTGCGATAATTGCAATGGTTATGGTATATTTGCATTGTCCATTTCATTCACCGGGGCGAACCGGTTTGGTTTGTCAGGAACGCCCGCAGGGTTTTGCCACCTGCGGGCGTTTTTATTTGTCAGTCGTTGGGGCGAACGTTGGCGCGTCCGCCCCCGTCCCGCACCACGGAGGTAGGCGCGAAATCGGTAGGTGATGGTGTCGCAGGTCGGCAACGGTCGCCGAAATTATTCAGTGCAATGCCGTGTGCCGCGAGGCGTGACGCCAGCGCGAACGAACACGGACGGGAACCCGATAGCACGCGCCGCAACGTGTCCGACGACACGCGCACACGGCGGGCGAGGGGTTCAAAATCGCTAAGCGGCAACGTGCGCCGCCTTCACGATGGTTTTTGTGCGACGTAGTGGAGTACGCCGCGTCGGTTTTTCGGTGAGCAGTTCGCGGAATGCACGACGTAAAATCCGCTGGTATTCAGGCGTCGCCGGGTGCTGTATGATTACCGGCCCGGCATTGTTTTGTAGAACCGTCGCATTGACGCGAACCGCGCCGTCGTGCAAAATCACGCGCATAAGAAAACCCTCCGTACAGATTGTACGGAGGGGTGAAAAATGACACTACTAAATGCAAACAAATACAAAATCATGTTTTCTTCTGCCGATACCGCCGATAGTGCCGGTGGTAGAAAGCGGTATTATGATCGGCTTGCGAGGCATAGATAGGCGACGTTTGCATTTTCTCCCATGATTCGGCTTCGGCTTGCGCGTAGGGCATACCATGCTCGCCGACCTGCTCAACGTAGTGCGTCATCCAGTCGTTGTTTCGTGCGCCTTTCGGTCGTCCTTCCCCCTCGTCGTCAATCGGGCTTGGCAGGGTGAAAAGAACCTCCTGCGGGATTAGTTTCGGCGCACGGTTCCAGAACGTCGCGTGATTCTTGAGCGTGGTAACGGCGTCATTATATACGCCTTGCGTCACGAGTCCGTAATTGCCTTGTATCTCGGTCAAATGTTGCGGAGTAGTTACGGGCGGATCGTCCAGAGCAGGGATCAGGAAATACGAGGTTGCCAGTAGTGCGGGAGCGTCCGAAAACATACCTGCCGCTTCGCGTTCTTCCTTCGAGAGCGAATCTGGCAATGTAGCGAAAAACTTTGCATATTCTCGCTTACCCTTCGTTCGCCCCAGCGAACGCTTGACCCACTGACGAACGACGAGCGCGAGTTGATGCACCCCTTCACTGCCATAGGCACGAACGAAAGCCACCCCAAGCGTTGGGCTACCGGATACCATTCTGCCACCGAAGAACGGCACACGGAGCGACTGCTCTCCTTGCAACACCGGGATCAATTCGGCAGTCGGATATTCGCCTTGCAAGTGCCGATATTCGACAAAGCGCGTTGCTAACCAGTCGCCAACCGTACGCCGCATCGTGAAAGCGCAAACATGATCGGGTAGCCGTTCGCCGCTTTTTAAGATGCGCGTGAGTAGGTAACAGTCGCAACCTGCCGTTTCTCTTACCCCCGGTTGGATGGGTTCGCGGTTTTTCCGCGAACCCATTTTGGGTTTTCCAAACATGCCTACCGCCCCCCCTTCGCGTCTTTTAGCCGGTCAGCAGGGGACGAGAGACGATGCGCTATCAAAGAATCCGCTTGCGACAACGCCAAGTACCGGTTCACCATCGTTAGGCTTTCGTGTCCGAGCCACTGCTTCAAAGAAAAGATATTCGCCCCGTTCCGCAAACTCATCACCGCGAACGTATGACGATATGTGTGTGGGCTACAGCGCACCGTGGCGGGTAAGTTTCGCCCGCTTGCCCATTCGTGCCACCAGAAGAGCCACAGAGCGCGGCGAGAGGGCATACGCGCCCGCACCGATGCCCCGCTCCGACAGAAACACCGGTTCGGTAGTGTCGGCGTGGCGGCGTTCGCGTTCCCGGTAGTTCCACAAGGCGCGTTTCGCCGAGCGTCCGAACGGCACGAAGCGTTCCTTCCCGCCCTTACCGTGCTTGACGCGCACCTGCCCGCCGTCGAAGTCAATATCATCAAGGCGCAGGTCAGTCAGTTCTGAAACGCGCAAGCCAGTATCCAGTAGCAGGAAGTGGATCGCTTCGTCGCGGCACGGGTTCTGCGATTTCTTGGCGGCGACTTCAAGAGCGAGGGTCTGCTCCGGCGAAAACGGTTGCACTTGGTTCGGTCTATCAATCGGTGGCTTGATTTTATCCATCGGGCAAGTGTCGAGTTCGCCTTCCTTGACGCACCACCGGAAAAAAGCACGGTACGCCGCGTGGAATGTTTTCGCCGTGCCGCTCGATGTCGGTTTCGCGCCGCGCTTCCCGCCTTGCCCCCAACGCCCTCCCGGTTCTTCGTGTCCGTGGTTCAGGTAGACGAAGAACGCTTGCAGTTCGCGCACCCCGACGCTTTGCCAGTTTTTTTGCTCCGCCAGCCAAACGATACGGGAAAGCCGTTCGCGTTTGTTGCCGAGGGTACGCGGGGAGTGCCGTTCAATATCGGCGACAATGACAAACGACGCCACCAAAGATTGTAGCCGGTCGAGTGATAACGAATCCGCCACCGGCTTTATCGCCGTGGTCGGTTGCTTACGGGACACGACAACGCGCCGTGGTTCCCTGTAAAGAGAAGAAGTTATTTCC
>JACMIU010000530.1 GCA_014380985.1 Armatimonadota bacterium
CGATTTTTCCGCCCTTCTTTCGCACCTGTCCGAATACGGGGTAAACGGCATTGGGGAGATATTTGACGGCAACGAGCCGCACCGCCCTGACGGTTGTCCGTGGCAAGCGTGGAGCGTGGCAGAAGTGTTGCGGGTATTGACGAACGAAAAGGGCGCGACCGGATAAAACCAGTCACGCCCCGCTTCGATGTCGCAGAAACCGCGTTTCTACTGAATAGCCCGTAGGGGATTTGAACCCCTGATCTTCTCCGTGAAAGGGAGACGTCCTAGACCCCTAGACTAACGAGCCATACCTGCCTTTTCGCCCTCTTTATCGCCCTGCTTCGCGTTGTGAGCGATTCGCACCGCGCAAAGCCTAACGATAGTACCGCACACAATCGTTGCTGTCAAGAAACGGGCGGCATTATTTTGCGCGGCATCGCTCCGGTAGACGGTTCAAGGCAGGAAAAGCGGTACGGGAGCGCGAACTACGACAATAATGCAACGCACCTTTAGCCCGGCAACAGCCACCGCCACAACGCCCGAAAATCAGTCTTTCCCCGCCACCGACTCTCTTTATGTCTCCGACTTTGCAAGCCTCGAAGCCCTCGCAAAGCGGCTGGAACCCGCGCTTGCCGCCGACCCGCGCCTCGCGTTCGATACCGAGTTTATCCGTGAACGCACCTACAAGCCAGTGCTGGAAATCGTGCAGGTTGCCACGTCCGACGGCTTTGTGGCGATCGTGGATGTTCCCGCCCTCGGCGGCGAGTGGGGGATTCTGCACTCCTTGTTTCTCGACACCGGCGTGGAGAAAATCCTCCATGCCGGAGGGCAGGACATGGAAATACTGACGATGGTGTTAGGCGAAACCCCCGCGCCGGTATTCGACACGCAGGTCGCCGCCGCATTCGCCGGGTACTCGCTCCAGACTGGCTACGGTGCGCTGGTTCAAGCGGTGCTTCAGGTGCGCCTCGCCAAAGACGAAGGGTTCGCCGATTGGTCGCGCCGCCCGCTCACCCCCGCGATGCGCGAATACGCCGAAAACGACGTGCGTTATCTGCACGCCTTGCACGACAAACTAACCGAACTGCTCGCAAGGCGCGGGCGCACCGCGTGGGCAACCGAGCAAATGAATCGCTCCCTGCTCGCCGGAACCACCGAATTGCCGCCGACCGAACTATGGCGAAAAGTTGGCGGTAAGAACGTACTCGACCGGCGCGGGCTTGCCGTTTTGCGCGAACTCGCCGCGTGGCGCGACGCCGAAGCGATGCGCCGCGATAAGCCGCGCCGCTCCGTGGTCAAGGACGATTTTCTGATTGAGATTGCCCGCCGCGCCGCCAGCGACACCGCCTCGATTCTGGGACTGCGCTCCGCCCCGCAAAACTTAGGCGAGAAAAACGCGCAAACAATCGCCGAGGTGGTCAAGCGCGGCGTCGCCATCCCCTCCGATGACCGTCCCGAAACCGAATCGGCGCAGCCGTTAGACGAACAGGGTGCGGTGCTTCAGGAAATGCTCAACACCGTGGTGCGACTGCGGGCGACCGAGGAAAATCTGCCGCCGTCGCTTCTCGCGTCGGGCGACGATTTGCGTACCCTCGCCGCCGAACGCGGTTCCCCCGATTTTGACGGCGCGTTATTTCGCGGTTGGCGTGGCGAACTCGTCGGCGAACCGCTCCGCGCCCTTTTGGAGGGGCGACTTTCCATCGGCTACGACGTGAAAAAACGGCGCGTCGTTCTACAAACCGATAAATAGGCTCCGTACAAACCGTGAGCGGAACCGTCGTGGCATAGAAAATGCAGACAATAGCGGGACAGGTATCCGGTTCGCAAGATGCGAAGCTAATACCCCTTATTTTTACCGATACGTTCCGATGCGCGAACCCCCGACCATTGTAGGGAAAAGGGACACGCCATCTACCCAAAATGGCTCTGTCGGCAAAGCAATGCAAGAGAAAATGAAAGAAGCGACTTTGTTTCGGGACAGGCGGTTTGGATTATCCGTGAGTCGATTACGCGAACGTATTCACCGCAAAGACATTCCTGTTGCCGCAATCGCTTTGAGAAATACAACTGTGACCACTCACCCCACCAAAAGTGTTGAAACTGTTTCTACCATAGAAAAAATCGTTGCCGTGCTAAACAGCACGGAACTGGAGAAATCGTGGCGCGAAGCCCTCGCCGCATGGGAAGATTCCTCGCCGTCACAACGCGCCGATTGTCGCTCGTTCATTGTGAATCTGCGCGACAACTTCGTTCGCGTTTTGCGCGATGTGGATGATCCCGCCGAGCAGGAAACCGTTGCCGCTTTGTTTTATACGCAGGCGAAAGCGCAGTGGATTTTAATCAATACGCAGTCGGGATACCAACTCAGTAGCGGGCGAATGGACGGCTCGCTTTTCTGCCGCGCCGGAATGCTTTCCGCGCTTCTGGGGGCAATGGAACCGCTTTTGCGTGTATCTGACCTGACGCGCATCACCAATTTCCTTGCCGAACCCACGGAAGACAGCCAGCAAGAGCAACACGACGCGGCGATGCTTTCCGAACTGCTCGGAGCCGATGTGCAAGCCACCGAACCGCTCGCCGACGGCACTTTCACCGGGCAAGTCATGGTGGACGCCGCCGCGCTCGAAAACCGGTTGCGCTTTCTTGTCACGCTCAGCGAGGAGAATAAGCGCGAATGGCACGAACTGCAAGACGATTTAGGCGTGTCCGCCCGCGAGGAAATCGTTCCCTTGTTCGAGACGCTCAAGCACTCGACGGCGGGGGAACCGGCAGAAGGCGACGCGGCGATCGCTCACGCCGCCCGCTCCGAATGGGCGGAACGGCGCGAATTGCAACTGCGTTCCCTGCGAAAAGAAGTTGGCATGATGCAAGCCGAAAGGGCGCAAATCGAACGGGAAACCGGGGCAACCAACGCCGATGCGTTGGTTGCCGCTTGGCGCGAAGCAAAAAATAACGCGAATCAACTGACCGAAAAAATAGCGCAAGAGCAGACCAACTTATCCGCGGTGCGGGTCGAATACGGGGTCGCCGTCACCGGAGCGCAGATTATCGAGGAAATGCGCCGATTGTCCTCTGAACTCGCCGACACGCAAGCGCGTTACGCCGAACTGCGTACTCAAGCGGACTTTTTGGAACGCGAGTTTGGCACGTTTCATGCACAACAGATGGTGGACGCCGTTCGCCAGTTACGCGACCAGATTACCAAACTCATGGCGACGCAAGAGCGCGAAAACGCCCATCGTGCCGCACTCGCGCAGGAGTTTGGTGCGGCGGACACGCCGACTATTATTGAACGCGGGCGCGAAATGCGCGATCAATTAGCCGCCGTGAGCCGCGAAATCGTCACGCTTCGTGCGGAACGCTATGTTCTACAAAACGAACTCGGAGCATCCGATGCCCGCGAAATCGTTGCCCGCATACAAGCACTGGAAAAAGAGGTCGCCGGGTTCCGAGAAATGGGCGAACTGCTCGGCTCGATGGATGCGGCACTAAAGAATCTGAACCGATAATAACCCAACCACAGGAAAAACACCATGTTCAACATCGCATTTGGCGGCAAGACCCGCGAACTACAGGAGCAACTGACCGCTCTGCAAACCGAAATCAGCCCCTACCGCGTTGACCGCGAACGGTTACGCAAAGAAATCGGCGTCGAACGCGCCGCCGATATTATTTCCCTCGTGCGCGACTTGGAAACCAAAGTCGCCGAATATGCGCCCGCCGAGCAAGCCGAGGAAGACGAAAATCCGCTCGCCGGTCTGTCCGACCCGAAACAGATTCTGCTCAAGATTCGCCAGTTCACCGGCAAAATCGAATCGCTGAACGGAACCGTCGGTAGCATGGAAGAGCAACTTGCCTCCATGTATGAAGACAAAGAACGGTTGGAGCGCGAAATTGGCGCGTCCGAAGTCGAGGACGTTTTGGAAGCGTTCCGGCAATTGCAAACCACCATCGGTTCGATGGAATCGCAATTGATGACCATGTATGCCGGACGCGAACATTTGGAAGTCGAACTCGGCGACTCCGACCCGCGCCGCGTCGTCCACCGCTTCAAAACCATCGCTCAATTGATGCGCGGCATGGAGCAGGAACTCGGTAACACGGTTTTTGAGAACCTTTCCCCAAGCAATGGCGTTGGTGTAGGTACGCCCGTATACGAACCGGTATTGTCCGGTACAAATGGTGTTCATGCTGGACAGGAAAATAACTAATCATGAGTTTCATTACCCCCGAACAATTACGCGATTTGCCGCACATGAGCAAGTCCGAAGTGGACGCTTTGCCGTTCGGTTGTGTGCGTGTGGACGACTCCGGCACGGTTCAACTGTACAACAAGTACGAGTCCGAACTTGCCAATGTCGCTCCGGCGGACGCTATCGGCAAGAACTTCTTCCGCGAACTCGCCCCGTGCACCAACAACCGCTTGGTGTTCGGGCGATTCAAGGACGGCGTTTCAGCGGGCAGTTTGAACGCCGAAGTGACGTATGCGTTTACCTATAAAATGCGCCCGACCCTTGTCAATATCCATCTATACCGCGACGCCGGGACGAAAACGAACTGGGTGATGGTCAAACGGGTCGGGGCTTCCAAATAGCCTACTGCCATACCACGGAGGAAGAAAGCGCAAGCGTCGGTCATTTCGACGCCCGCGCTTTTTTTCGTTTCCGCTTGCGCGAACGCTTCAAGGAAAAGCCGTACCCGCTCTTTGTTTTTGCCGAGGGCATCATCCCCGCCGCGTCGGTTTGGACGGGGGCGCGGCTCTGGGTGGAGGCGTTTCGCAATGCCGGACTGAAGCCCGGCGACCGCGTGGTTGTCGCTTTGCCGCCGTCCGCCGCATGGCTACAGGTTTTCGTCGCCGGTGTTTGGGAAGGCTTGACACTCGCATTAGTTCCGCCCACCAACGACGCGGCGACGATTGACGATGCCGTCAGCGCGACCGACGCACGGGCGGCAATCTGCGAGTTCGACGGGGGCGATTACTTCAACGCCGACCCGTATGCCGGAGCGGCCAGTACGCCCGACGCCCTGCGGAAAACCCGCTTTCCTGCGACCCCGGACGCCCGCTTTTTGCTTCGCACTTCCGGCACAAACGGGGGAACGGGGGGGCGCGGACGCTGGATTGCCCTGTCCGATTCCAACGTTTTAGCCGTGGTGGATTCGCACCTGCCGCACCTCGCGCTGTGCGAGGAAACCTCGCGTGTACTGTCCGTTTTGCCGTGGAGCCACGCGTTCGGGTTGGTGATTGACCTGCTTCCCGCCATTTTCTCCGGCGCGGAGATTCACCGCGACCCGCACGGCGGGCGCGACGTTTCCGCGCTTCTCGAAGCGTTTGCGCATACCGGCATCACCGACTGCTCGATGGTTCCGCTGACGGCAAAGCGATTGATGGCGACCGAGACGGGGCGTGAGTTTCTCCTTTCGCTTCAGGGTGGCGTGGTGGGAGGGGCGAACGTGGACGAAACCCTTGCCGCCTTTTTGCGTGGGTCGCGCCTTCGCGTCGGCTACGGGCAAACCGAAGCGTCGCCGGGAATCGCGCTCGGCGCACCGGGCTACTTTCCGCACGGGGGCTACATCGGCGTCCCAGTCGGTTGCGAGACGCGCCTTGAGGAAGGGGACGACACCGGGACACTATACTTTCGCGGGGCGAACGCTTGCGCGGGGGAATGGTCGCCGGACACCGGGTTCGCACCGCTTGCCGCAAGCGATTGGCGCGACACCGGCGACATCGTGCGAACAACCGACACCGGCGATTTGCTTTTCACCGGGCGCGTGGACGGGTGCTTCAAACTCGCCAACGGTCGCGCAATCGTTGCCGAACCGCTCGAAAACGCCTTGCGAAGCGCGATTCCTTTCTTAGAGAATGTGCTTCTTTGTAGCAACGACGGTGAAACGCTCGAAGTGGCGTCCGACCAACCGCTCCCGCGTCAAACCGTCGCAACCGTTCTCGGTTCCCTCGGCGCACTACTCGGTGTGGTGCGCGTCGTCCCGGCGGAAGCGTTTGTCTACACGGCGAAGGGGACACTGCGGCGACGCGAGACGCTACAAAATATCGTGCCGTAACGGGGAGCGGCGA
>JACMIU010000531.1 GCA_014380985.1 Armatimonadota bacterium
CCGTTCCCCGAAAAACCCCTGCTAATGATGCCGATTGAACTTCTTCCCGAACTCTGCTACCGCTTACGCTACCCCGACGTAGCAAGAAAACGTCAAGATACGTCTATCAAGTAGCACAAAGAGGATAAAAGGGACGAGGCTGAGTCCATCTGACTTATTCCCTCCCTTCAGTAAAGACGAAGGTTTCAATAATAGCGGGAAGCGTCGGTTACTGATAAGAACGTTTGAAAGCCGATGAGCGGATTCGAACCGCTGACCTGCTGTTTACGAAACAGCTGCTCTACCTCTGAGCCACATCGGCACACTCGTGAAAGGAACGCGAAAATTGTATCACGACCGAAGTGAGTTGTCAACGTTAAACAGTGCCGATTAACTGATTTCTACCGCTTCGACAACGTTACCTAAATCTCCCATCGGTGTTTCGGAATCGTCTTTGTAGTATTCGGTGTCGTCGGTCTCCGGCACGTCTCCGAACCCGAAACGCACGGCGACATCCGGGGCGTAACGGGGCAGGTCGCGGCGGAATCGTAGCAGGGCAAAATCCTTCGCTTTCGCTTCGATCATCACGTCAAAAGGTGGCGCATCGCCTTCCCTAAACGCATCGCGGACAAAACCGGCGAACTCGAACGGATGGATGCAATCTGCGTGTCCCATCCAAATCGGTTGCTGATAAAACGTCGCCATTTTGTTCGTGGCTTTGTCTTTGCGCTGAACTTCACGCATTGCGGTATTCGGCGACGAAAGGTGCATCTTCGGTCGCGCCGTTTTCCAAGTGGCGAGAAACCTTCGGAACGTCGGCGCGATGGGTAGGCGTTCGGGATTGTTGCACCAGAAATGCAGGTTGTCGAACACAAGAGGAAAGCCGGTCTTCGTGGTGAATCGAAAGCACATCGGCGGCGGAATAGCGGATGTCGTCGTTTTCCAGCACCAACCGGCGGCGCGCCGGTTCCGGCAGTTTCGCATACGTTTCCACAAACAGCTCACAACCGGTTCGGTGATCGCCATAGGTTCCGCCGACGTGGATAATCAGCACCGCTTCCGCCCCTAACTCCATCGCGTCCAAGATTTCGGCGGCGGCAAGCAGGTCGCGGGTGCTTTTTTCCATCAAAACTGGGTCGGGGGAGCTTAGCACAATATACTGCGACCAGTTCCTGTACCCAAAAACGCCGCGATTCTGAAGCCATCACCGTTAAAACGAGGCGAACTCGATCACCAACCCGCGTTGGATGCCATCGGGTAGGGGCTTTTGTGCTGCCCGGTATTCGCTTAGGTACTCGCTTGCGGCGCGGCACAGAAGTTCGTCGAAACGCTTTTCGATGCGGTCACACCAATCGCTTTGTTGAGCGGCGTTCTTGATGCCGTCTTTCGCACACAGATCCTTGATGGTTTTGCGACAGGAGGTACGCAGGTGACTGACGATAGCAGGGTGGGCGAGAATCGCCGCCTGAAAATCGTTCGCGGCAATTTCCGCGTTGCTTTCTTGCAACGCCTGCTCCAATAGAGCGGCGATTGCCGGTATTTCTTTGTCTTGTGTGAACAATCCGAACATATTTATTTCCCTTTTCTCCTCCCGTATTGTTGTCAGGAGCGATTGCTGTGTTTGTCGTAAATATTATACGAGGAGGTTGGACAACGCACCGTGACGGGTAGCACACCGCTTCGTGACGTCGATCACAATTCTTTTTCCTTTCGCCCCTTGACAAACGCGGAATAGGTGGGTATATAATTAACCGTGGTTAAATTAACCGTGGTTAAATCGGATCAAGATCGCTCGCTCACCAAAGCGACCGGCGATGTCCTCAAGGCGATTCATCTTTTGCAGGACTCGCCCGAAACGGCGGGTGTCGCGCTTCCTTCAGACATTGCGGCGCGAACCGGAACGTCGCGGGCGTTTGTCACCAAGATGCTCAAAACGATGAGCGGGGACGGCTTGGTGGATTACACGCCGTACCGTGGGGTGCGCTTGACCGAGACCGGCACAAGAGGGGCGACCGAATTGTCGCGTCACCACCGGCTGTTGGAGCGGTTTCTGACCGACTGTTTGGGATTCGCGCCGGACGCCGCGCACGAGGAAGCCGAGCGTCTCGAACACGTGATTTCCGAGGAGTTTGAAACGCGCCTTGACCGGTTTCTGGGCTACCCCGAAACGTGTCCGCACGGTGCGCCGATTCCAAGAGGCGACGATAAAGAACTATAAACAAACGAAAAACACGCTCCGAACGCGGCAACGTTCGGAGCGTGCGGGGAGCGCGGTTAAACACTCTTAACCCGAATGCATGATACCACGCGCCCTTTTTCGTTTCGACCCGCCGGAAACGCGGCAAAGAAAGGCTGAAACGTATGAAACAAAAACAAACCGGGGGGTTTACCCTGATTGAACTACTTGTCGTGATAGCGATAATAGCGATTCTCGCCGCGATGCTGTTTCCCGTGTTCGCCCAAGCGCGGGCGAAAGCGCGACAGGCAACCGCTTTGTCGAACATGAAGCAGATTAGCCTCGCGGTTTTGCAGTATTCGCAGGATTACGACGAAATGTTACCAATGACGATGGATACCGCGGCGGGCGGACTGCCGACAACGATTTCCTACTGGGCGATACAGAACTATCACGGCGCAGTGGAAACGTATATCAAGATGGGACGCGGGCAGGAAAACCGCGCCAACGTTTGGTGGGATCCGAGCGACCCTGACCGCGACGCGCCCGCGATGTGGGGGTCTTTCCTTGACAACGGATATACCACGGGAACCGAGCGACACCTCGGTGATATTGCGTCCCCAGCAAGCACGATTTACGCGACGCTTCGGCAGGGAAACTGGCAGAACGCGGTCGGGGTGATTCCGCCGACCCCACTACCGGCGAAAACCGATCCGTTCTGGAGCAGTATATTTTTCGATATGTGCGTTGACCCGTGGGAACTGGCGAACGACACGGCAAGCCCCTACCATTTCTCCACCGGCAACGTGATTCCGCCGTGTTCGCTGTATCCGTCGGCGTCACCGTGCGGCGTTTGGGATGCTCTTGTTGACAAAGACCGTTATCAAGGGCGGACTCTCGCGGCATACTGCGACGGTCACGTCAAAAGCATCCGCTTCGAGCAAACATTCCGCTCAATAACCGACAATGATTGGGATTTGAAATAGTTTATGACAACGACCCCTTTGCCTACGGCATCTACCGAACTGCCATCGCTTCCCGAATCGTTCCGCACCGTATCCGTGCCGGGAAGTGGACGCCCCGGCGACAACGTTTCGCGCTGGCGCAAGTTTCTGGCGTTCGCCGGTCCCGGTTTCATGGTCAGCGTCGGCTACATGGATCCGGGCAACTGGGCAACTGACCTCGCGGGTGGTTCGCGCTACGGCTACGCCCTGCTGTGGGTGGTCTTGGCGTCGAACCTGATGGCGATTCTGCTCCAAACGCTCTGCGCCCGTCTCGGACTTGTCACGGGCAAGGACTTGGCGCAAGCGTGCCGCGATTTCTACAAAAAACCGGCGGCACTCGCGCTCTGGATTTTGTGCGAGATTGCGATTGTCGCTTGCGACTTAGCCGAGGTGATTGGCTCGGCGGTCGCGCTGAATCTGCTGTTCGGAATGCCGCTTTTGTGGGGGGTGTTGATTACCGGCTTGGATGTGTTGCTGATTCTGGGGTTGTCAAAGTTCGGCTTCCGCAAGTTAGAAGCCGTGGTGATCACATTAGTCGCCACGGTCGCTGGGTGCTTTTTGCTGGAAATGATTCTTGCTAAACCGGAGTGGGGCGCGGTCGGCTTGGGTCTGATTACGCCGCGCCTTCCCGACGCCGACGCGCTGTTTATCGCGCTCGGAATCTTGGGCGCGACGGTGATGCCGCACAACCTGTATCTCCATTCCTCGATTGTGCAAACCCGCGCCCATGACCGCTCAAAAGACGGCATCACGGAAGCGATTCGCTACAACACGCTGGACACGGTTATCGCGCTCGGCGCGGCGTTTTTCGTCAACGCGGCGATTCTGGTGTTAGCCGGGGCGGTGTTCCATACCGGCGGCAAAGCGGTGGAAGAACTCGGCGACGCTCACGCTCTCTTAAAACCTCTTCTCGGCGGCGCGGCGGCAACCGCGTTCGCGGTCGCCCTGCTGGCGTCGGGGCAATCGTCCACGATTACTGGAACCCTCGCCGGTCAAATCGTCAT
Organism: Armatimonadota bacterium; assembly: GCA_014380985.1. Lineage (GTDB taxonomy): Bacteria > Armatimonadota > Armatimonadia > Armatimonadales > Armatimonadaceae > JACMIU01. The sequence goes on from JACMIU010000531.1 coordinate 4,164, forward strand.
GGAAGGCTTTCTGAAGATTCGCGTGGAGCCGTGGCTTCGCCGCCTGATTACGCGGGGGCTGGCACTCATCCCCGCCGTGATTATGATTGTTGTCACCGGGGGCAAAAATACGGTCGGTTTGTTGATTGTGTCGCAGGTCGTGCTGTCGCTTCAACTCTCGTTTGCGATTTTTCCTCTGGTGATGTTCACGTCCGACCGCAAACGGATGGGGGATTTCGTCAATCCCATCTGGCTTTCGGTGCTGGCATACATAGTTTGCGCGGTTATTGCCTCGCTCAATGTCAAACTGCTGTGGGACACGGCGCACGATCCCGCGAAAACCGGCGCGTGGGGCGTTCCGGCGTTCTTTGCGACAGCGATTGGTATGGCGGCGTTTTCGCTATACGTCGTATTCGTCTACAAGCGAAAGGACGAACCGGCGTCACCCTATGCGCCGAAACCCGATGTGCCGATAATAGAAGGAAACGACCATTAGTTTGGCGAACCTTGCGGTAAATAACGCCGCACCCGGCAAGCGAAAGAAACGAATCCTATGACCACCCGACCCTTTCTCGTTGGCGCGATTTTGTGCGCCGTTGCTCACCTCATTCCCACCAGCGCGAACGCCGCGCCGGACGCGACCCGCCCCGTCCCTGATCCGAATGTGCCGAAACCGGTCACGGTGAAAACCAAAAAGAACTCGCCGCGAAACACCGTCGTAATTCTGAAGCCACGCAAGCGGATGGACATTGCCCGCCCGATGGGGGTCAAAGCGGTGGTGATTGACGAGCCGAACCTGCAAACCGGCACGGTGTCGGTGGTCACGGACAAGAACGAGTTTGCCACGATTTCGACCGGCATGGGAACGCGCATCGCCCGTGGGAGCGGTCTCGCGTCGCTCGGTAATGTTCACGTCGGCTACACGCTTCGTTGCTACGGCGCGTGGGATCAGGACGGCTTCCAGTATCAGGCGTCGCGTATCGCGCTCGGCAACAGCGTCAGCGAAACTACGTTGATTTCGCGCATCAACGCCGCGTGTGAAAATATCGGCAAGGCGCGAAAAGGCGGCGGATTCGGACAGGCAAACGTGGCAATGTCTTCGCAAACCGCGCTTCCTAAAGCACTCGGAATCGCCACCGGCGCGACCCCGGTAACGCCGGTGCCTGCCGAATTAGTGCCGGGAAACACCAATCCGGCTATGCCCGCGCCGGTTCCCGGAACTGCTCCCGCGCCTGTGCCGGTAGACCCGGCAACCGTGCCGCCGACGACTCCGAACACGGTTCCCGTTGTGCCGAATGCCCCCGTCGCACCGGTTCCGTAATCGAAGGTGAGGGCGAAAAGGGGTAGCCGTGCGGTACACTAACCGTATGGCTACCCGACCTTATGAGGGCGAACCCGCGCCCGCTTTCTCCCTGCAGGGCAAGAACGGTGATACCGTTTCCCTGTCCGACTATTCCGGCAAAATCGTCGTGCTGTACTTTTACCCCGCCGACGATACCCCCGGCTGTACCAAACAAGGCTGTTCCTTCCGCGATTTGTCCGCCGAGTTCGCCGCCGCGAACGCCGTGGTGCTGGGCGTGTCGCCGGACGATGCCGCGTCGCATGAAGCGTTCGCGGCGAAATACGCGCTAACGTTTCCCTTGCTGTCCGATACCGACCACGCGGTCGCCGAATTGTACGGTGCGTGGAAAGAGAAAAACAACTACGGGCGCAAATACATGGGTATCGAGCGAACGACGTTCGTTATCGGCAAGGACGGCAATATCGCCAAAGTTTTCGGCAGGGTTCGCGTGGACGGTCACGGGGACGCCGTGTTGAACTTCGTCAAAGGGCTAATATGACGAACGCCGAGAACGAAGCCTTAAACCGTGAGGAAGCCGCGATTGAGGAGAAAAACAACGACCGGTTGTTGGTTCTTTCCGATGGCGTTTTCGCTATCGTGGTCACGCTTCTTGCTCTTGCCATCAAAGTACCGCCCGTTTCCGTCGCGCCGGTGACGCTTTGGGGCGCGTTCATGGCGTTCGGCGCGGTTTTGCCGTCGCTTCTTGGCTTCGTATTGTCGTTCGTCACGGTCGGTATCATGTGGGCGAACCACTGCGTTTTGTTCTCCTATATAAAGAAAAACGATCATGCGCTCACGGTTTGGAACACGATTTTGCTTCTGGTCGTGACGCTGATGCCGTTCGTCACCGACGTTTTGGCGCAGTATCTTTCACTTCCCGCGCCGTATCCGCAGGTCGGAATGGTGGTTTATTGCGGGGTCAGCCTTCTGATGGCACTCGCGTTCAACCTTCTATGGCGTCATGCGTCGCACGAAAACCGTTTGCTCGACCCTGCCGTGGATCCGCGCCTTGTGGAGCGGGTTCATCAGCGGTATCGGTTCGGTCCGCTCGTGTATCTTGTCTGCTTCGCGCTGACATTCTGGAGCGTTCCGTTTGCGCTGGGCATGGTGACATTACTTGCTCTGATGTTCGCCTTGCCATATGGTGATGAAGCGCGAGCGATTGAGGAGCGGCTTGCGCGTCTCCTGCCGGGCAGAAGACGCTAATGCTACTTGGCATCGAGCGAGGCGATTAGCGTGATTTCGTCATGGTATACCGGAAAGGCGCGGTGCAGACCGGTAATTTCAAACGCCCGCCATATCTGCCGGTTGGTGCAAATTACCCGCAACGATCCCCCGTGTGCGAGGGTGCGCTGATGCACGGCAAACAAGGTCGCCAGCGCGACCGAATCCACATACTCAACGGCAGACAGGCAGAGAAGCAGGTCGGCGTCGCCGCTTCCCACCAGAATAAACAGTCGCTCTCGAATCTTGGGAGCATTATAGCAGTCAAAGTCGCCCGCCAGCGTGATTTTCGCCAGACCGTGTAGGCGCGTTACCGAAAAGGGTACCGTCATCGTAAAACACCTTTTGCACTTTCCGAGCGGAGAGTCGCTCAGGCGAACACTCCTGCCCCGTGAAACATCAAAAAGCGGCAGAAACCAGTTTCGATTATTGAAAGCGCATAAAATGATCGGGCGTTCGCACTGCCGCATTGCCGAACCCTGTGTACCGGTAGTGTACCGCGATAGTAACGAAACGCAAGGGCATTTGTATCCATTTTGCCTATCGGTTTTTGTTCGTCATGAGGCGGCGGCAAATCATGTACTCGCCCGTCCGGGAGGCATCTGTTCACGGTACTATTTTCACGGAAGCATCGTCAATCCACACAGTAATATCCGGGCTTGTCACCAGCACCATGAAAACCGCCGGAGTTTTCTCCGTAACGGTTCCGCTGACGGTGAACGGTTGCCACTGTGTGGTCGCTGTCGCAATTTGCCGCCCGTAGACTTTCGCAACATCGTCTTTGTCGCGTAGCCACAGGTCAATATCTTGGTTGCCGGTCGTTGTGTTGGTACGAATCCAGACCGTCGCGGAAAGTTTAGTACCGGCGGGAACTTCCAGCAGTTGCGTGAGTTGCGCGTGACCAGACCGCTTACGGCTAACGGTCATCTTCTGGCTTGACTGACCGGAGTGCGGGTTTTGTGTATCCTTGTCGTAGCGCAGGTCGAGACTCGCCCATCCGCTATTGTCCTTCCAACCCGCGCCGATGTTGCCGGAAATGTCTACGGCATCGCTTGCCTTAACGCCGACGTAGGGCGCAAACTCACTCTCGAAACCTCCGTTGACCAAAACCTCTCTTCCCATGCCGGTAGGTGTCGCCGTGCTATTTTTAGACGCGACGGTAGACCCTGCAGATCCCTTTGCCAAAGCCGCGCCGCTCGGTTGAAACCGGCTTACGACGATTGCGGTCAGTCCGAGTAGGACAACAGCAAGCAAAACCAGACCACCGGGCTTCAAAATCAGTTTCATAAATATACCTTTCAAGGGAGTTCTCTCTTTATCACCCCCGCTGCCATTGCTTACAATAATCATGCCACGATAAAAGGTTTCGAGGAATCATAGCGGTCGCCACAGGGATACAAGGCAAGGCGGTAGCGGTCTTCGTTCGCCCCGGTATGCTACAATCATTTCAGGCGAAAAGTTACGCTCGCAAGCACGGCGAGTACGCCGCCACCAAAATATCGAAGGATTATCCGATTATGACTATGCCCGCTACCCCCGTTGACGTTCCTGCTCCCGTTGCGCCCGCCGCACCGTACACCGTTACCCTGATTCCCGGCGACGGTATCGGGCCCGAAGTAACGGATGCCACCGTGCAGATTCTCGAAGCCACCGGTATCTCGTTCGTGTGGGACAGGCAGGACGCGGGCGCAAGCATGATTCCGATGTACGGAACCGCTTTGCCGGAGTCGGTCGTCAGCGCGGTGATTAAATCGGGAGTCGCGCTCAAGGGACCCATCGCCACGCCGGTCGGGGAGGGCTTTACGTCGGTCAACGTCGCGCTCAGGAAACGCCTCAGCCTGTACGCGAACGTGCGCCCCGCCCGCAACCTGCCCGGCGTCAAAACCCCCTTTAGCGGCATTGATATTGTCGTGGTGCGCGAAAACAGCGAGGATTTGTATAGCGGTATCGAACACGTTGTCGTGCCGGGCGTGGTCGAATCGCTCAAGATTATCACCGAAAAGGCAAGTACCCGGATCGCCCGCCACGCTTTCGAGTATGCCCGACTGAACAACCGGAAAAAAATCACCGGGGTTCATAAAGCGAACATCATGAAACTGTCCGACGGCTTGTTTCTGGAATGTTGCCGCAAGGTTGCCCGCGAGTATCCGCAAATCGAATATACCGAAATGATCGTAGACAACTGCTGTATGCAATTGGTTACGAAGCCGCAACAGTTCGATGTGATGGTGATGGAAAACCTGTACGGCGATATTATTTCCGACCTTGTTTCCGGACTTGTCGGCGGACTCGGAGTGACAGGATCGGCGAATATCGGCGAGGATGCCACGGTGTATGAAGCAGTTCACGGTTCCGCGCCCGATATTGCCGGAAAAGGTTACGCCAACCCGACCGCCGTATTGATGAGCGGCATCATGATGCTTCGCACTTTCGGCGAAACTGATGCTGCAAACCGCGTGGAAAAAGCATTGTACGCGGTATTCACCGGTGGCAAGCATTTCACCCGCGATTTAGGCGGCACGGCGGGAACGGCGGATTTTGTGCAGGCGGTTATCGCCGCGATGGAGTAAAGCCATGGAGGTCAAAGAAGCCAATGCCATCACCACGTATTTGGTGCAGGAACGGCAAAGCGAATACAAGAGCGAGCGCATCCGCGGTGCGGTAGTACGCATGGCTGATAGGGACGATGATCACCACGACATCAAGGCGAATCTAATCTGCGCTTTGCAAAAACTTTGTTCCGCGTCCGAATACCGCGTGCTGACGCAAATGCGTGTGCTGTGTCCGCGTGGCGATATTTACTACCCAGACTTGGTGATAACGCGCCGTGGACATAGTTTACATTTCGACGAGGAGCGCGATTGTCTGCAAAATCCGGTCTGCGTGATAGAAATAGCGACGCGAGGGACGATAATGATGGACGGCATAATCAAACGACAGCGATATATTGCCATGCCGTCGCTGGAACTTTATATGCTGGTACACGCACCTGAAGAAGCATCGGGCGACGGACGCATGGTGACAACATACATTAGAGTATACAACGAAACGTACTTCCGTCTCGGTCTAACATACCCCGGTGGGCGAACAGAATTGCCGTTTCCGGCTGCAAGCGTCACATTTATGGATATTTTTGAGAATACGCAAAGGCTCGCTATCAATGAACAAGGCGGAAAATAAATGACTCCCGAAGCCCGTCTGCAAAAGCGTGATTCGTCCGCCTTCTACGATTCGCTCGGCGCGGTTTATCTGTCGCCCGCTGACGGTTTCGACGAACTCGCCCCAACGTATGACCAACGCCTTGCTGGGAACCCCCTGTTCGCGCTGGAAAGCCGCGCTGTGCTGGATGCCTTACCGGATTTGTCGGGCAAGCGTGTCGCCGACATCGGGTGTGGCACGGGGCGATACGCCTTGCAACTCGCCCGTATGGGCGCGGCATCCGTGGTCGGAATTGACCTGTCCAGCGAAATGCTCGCGGTGGCGGCGCGAAAGTCTGTGCGCGGCGATTTAGGTGACTTTGTAATGTGGCGGCGCGGTGACTTGTTGGAGCGGTTACCGTTCGCCGACGAATCCATAGACTTGGCAGTTTGCGCGTTGACGCTTTCGTTCCTGCCCGGTGTGAGCGGAGCGTTCCGCGAACTGTGCCGCGTTCTCGCGCCCGGCGGGTCATTGGTCGTTAGCGATTATCACCCGCACGGTTTGGCGCAGACACGGGCGGAGGAAACGGCGCGGAATGGCAATAAGAATCGCGCCCCGTATTTGCGCTTCACTTCGGCGGGCGGCGACGATTGCCGCATCGCGCAGTATGTTCATACTATCAGCGATTGGTTCGACGCGGCGCGAACGGCGGGAATGACCCTCGGTGCTATCGCCGAGCCGGTCGCTGACCGACAGATAGCCAGCACCTATTCCGGGCTTCAGGCGCAAAGTGGTGTTCCTCTTGCCGTAATCGCCCGGTTCGGAAAATAAAAAACGGGGAAGCAAAAAGCCTTGCTTCCCCGTTTCGCGTTTGGCGAACCACAGCACCTACATCGGTGCCATCTTATCCATTTTGCCGCCCATCTTGCCGCCGCCCATCTTGTTCATCTTGCCGGGAACCTTGTCGGTCGGCATAATCACAGTGTCAATCACGTGAATCACACCATTATCGGCGACGATGTCGGTTTTGGTGATTTTCGCTTTGTTGACCATCGGCGATGGCTTCACAGACACATAGATGGTCGGACCGGCGAGGCTTTTCACATCCTTCGGACCCGACATGGCTAAAACGTCCTTTGCCATGATCTTGCTCGGAACGACGTGGTACTTGAGCAACGCGGCGAGTTTCGCCTTGTTCTCCGGCTTCAGAAGCGACGCGAGCGTCGCTTTCGGGATTTTGGCGAACGCGGCGTTTGTCGGCGCGAACACGGTGATGCCTTGCGTGGTCTTGAGCGCGTCCACTAAGCCCGCCGCTTTGACGGCTTTGACCAGCGTCGAGAACTGCGGGTCGGACATGGCGATTTCTACCACGTCGTCGGCGTGAGCCGCGGGAGCAACGAACGCCGCGAAGGCGGCAAGACCGGCGAACAGGAGTGATTTTTTCATCGTTTCAATTCTTTCTATAAAACCGTGCCCGATGGACACGGCTACTGCTTGTACAATACCCGTTCTGTAACGAATATCGGCACACTGGGAATACTATGCCGCGCAGGAAAAACGTTCCCCGTGCGCGAACTGATGCCTCATGACAAACATTCTTTCGTTTTGCAGTGTTGCTGTTTCGCTTGTCACGCCCCTGTGCGCTTCTTCCTTACCCGTAATTGTGTCGGTTCCAACCGCGCAAGAGGGAAATGCCTCGAAACCGCTGACCGTTTCCGGGTTCGCCGATGCCGTTAAAGCCAAACGCGCCGATACGGACGAGTTCGCCGGGCAGGTGCGCGAGTGGTTCGGCGCAGACAACTTGAAGCGCGGGGCGTCGCCGAAACTGGAAAATCGCCGCCTTGTCGCCGCTCTCGAAACCGCGACCGAACCGCCGAAAGATACGGTTCCCGCGCTGGTGTCGGAGGACGGACGCTTCCGGTTGCCGCTTTCGCGTATCGGCAAAACCAACGTCTACGCCGCGCAGACCACGCTCCCTGAAGGCTCGTTTTTGAAGTGGCACTACGAAATCGGTGAGACGCGCCTCGGTGGGGGCGATCTGGAAGCGCACACGTATCCCGCCGAGTTCGATACCAACCCCGATATTCCGCACGGAACGCTGACCGAGATGCCGCTCTGGAAGTCCACGATTTTTCCGCGCACCGAACGCCGATGGTGGGTGTATGTTCCGGCGCAGGTTCGCGCCCGTCCCGATGTTCCCGCCGCTGTGATTATCATGCAGGACGGCGAATGGTCGCGCTGGTATCTGCCGAACCTGCTCGACAACATGATTTACGCGGGCGAGATTCCGCCCACCGTTGCCGTGATGGTCAACCCCGGTCGCTACCCCGAACAAAAGCCGAACGACGGCGCACGGAACCGGTCGTTTGAGTACGACACGCTTTCCGACCAGTACGCCCGTTTTCTTCTGGAGGAAATCTTGCCGGAAACGGAAAAGACGGTGAAACTAAGGACAGACCCGGCAGGGCGCATCACGATGGGGGGTTCTTCCGGCGGCATTTGCGCGTTCACGGCGGCGTGGGAAAAGCCCGATCAGTTCGGTAAGGTGATCTCTTGGATTGGCTCGTTCGTGAATCTGCAAGGCGGCAAAACGGGAATCGGCGGCGGTCACAACTACTCGATTCTGGTTCGCAAAACCAAAGATGCCCCGAAGCCGATTCGGGTCTTTTTGCAGGACGGCTCGAACGATATTGATAATCAATTCGGCAACTGGCCCCTCGCCAATCAGGAAATGGCGGCGGCACTCAAGTACGCGGGCTACGACTACCGGTTCGTTTACGGGCAGGGGAACCATAGCGACCGGCACCTGCGGGCGATTCTGCCGGACGCGCTTCGGTGGCTTTGGCGCGATGAGGCGAAAAACGCGCCACCCGCAAAAACGCCTTAGCCACTTCGTCGAACAATCGGGTATAACGTCGCAAGGGGATTGAACCATGCCTAAGTACGTGCCTTTTCTTGTCGCCTTCGTCGCCGTTTCTACAATGCTGATGGTTATCGGTTGGCGGCAACTTCTTGTCGCACGTCCGGTTGTTCCCGGTGGCGATCCGAAACAAGCCGGGGTTTTGCTGAACACCGAATATGTGTCCCTTATTGAGGATGACTGGGCAGTGTCCGAAGTGAAGTACGTTCTCAAGGGACAATCGGTTGATATATACGGCAGACTGAATACTGCCACGTATATTATTTGTAAAGACGGCAAGGAGCATTATGCTTCGTTCGCCGACCCAACTGCCCCCTACAAGATAACGAAAAGTGATGTTGCCCACGCGGTAGCGAAGCCGGGTGATTGGTATTGCTACCTGCGAAACACTCCTGTGGAGTACGGGGCGAGTAGCGTGAAAGTGGACTGGACGAAATGCCAACCGGAAACCACGTGTGGCGAGATGGTGAACGACACGGAAACCGAGATCTTTGATGTTGTCAGCGACGGGATGGTATTACAAAATGCTGTCACCGATGGCGTATTGCACGTCAAGTAGCAGGGCGCACCGGCACGATACTATTTGCCGGTTGCGAACGCATCCAACCGGGCGAGCATTGCCGCTTCGTCTTCTTTGGAAACGGCGGCAGGGTCAAGGGCGCGTAGCCCCGGCGCGATTCGGTCTGTCAGCAGTGCGCGAACCTCGGCGCGGCGGGCTTCGGTGTTGCCCCCCAGCGTGGCGACTTCTGCCAACTGGTAAGCCGGTGCGGTGCGTGAGTAGTTCTCGATAATGGCAAAGGCGTCGCGGAAGTTTCGCGTCGCCTCTTCTTTGTCGCCCCGCCCCGCCGCATCCTCGGCAAGCGCGGTGTAGGCAAACGCGGGTAGGGTATCCACGAGTTCGGGTAGGGCGCGTATCTTTCCGGCGGGGCTTCGCGCGATTCTCACCATGTCGGTGTAGGTGAATAGTGCGCCCGCCTTGTCGCCGATTTTTGTTTGTGCTTCGGCTAACGCTTTGTATGTTTGCTGATTGTTAGGGTCGGCGGCAACGGCTTCTTTGTATGACTGCACGGCTTTGGCGAAATCGCCGCCGCGTTCGGCATCGCGGGCGAGTTGGTAAAAACGCTTGCCCCCCGGCGACAGGTGCGCTGCCTCCAAGAAATCGTTGCCCATCGCGTACAGTTGCGGGTCGGGCGGAAGAATGCGCCCGGCGGCCTCTTTCGCTTGCGCGGCGATATTGCTTCCACTCTGCCCTTGCACGTACAGCAGATCGCGTTCGGCTTGTCCGGCGCGAAGCAGAAGTGTCAACACCAGCGTCACAGCGAAAAAGGCGGCGGAAGCGATGCGGGCGAATGTTGGGGGGGCGTCCGGGGAAACCGTTCGCGCCGATTCCGCGCTTCCTACGATTAGTCCTAACGACGTAAAAAACGCCACGCCGGACGCGGGCAAAATCCACTCCGAATCGAACACGTTGCGACCGAGTGCGGCGACTACGCCGCCAAGCAAGGCGGGAACGAGAAGCGGGTTCGCCGTTTCCTCCGTTTTGCCCCGGCGCAATCCCGCTAAGAACACGCCACCCACACCGACGATTAGCGCGAGAAGGGCGGGAGTCCCGGATTCGGCGGCGAGTTGCAGGTACGACGAATGCGCGTGTCCCGTCCACGCGACGCTGGCGTAGCGCGGGTAGAGGTACGGGAACGTGCCGGGAGCCGTGCCGAAAAGTTTGTTATTGGTCGCCATACGAATCGTTCCGCGCCACGTTTCCTTGCGAAAATCCGCGCTATGATCGCCGGAATCGGTAGTGCTTTTCGTCGTCGTTGTCCCCTCACCCCCGCCGCCCACACGCCCCAACATCGGCGCACCGAACACAAACGCGAACACGGCGAGGAGGGCTACCGCGCCGCCAACCCGCTTCCAGGGCACGGCGATTTTTTGTATCAGCGCGAGGGCGAGCGCGACCGCTAAACCGATTAGACCCAAAGCGAAACTCGCCCGCGAACCGGTGATGAGCAGTAACCCCCAGACCAGAGCCACTGCCGCGCCGGACAGCACCAGCGCGATAAGCGCGTCGGCATACAGGAACAACGCCACGGCAAGCGGCAAAAGGAGTGCGGCGAACCCTCCGGCGAAGTTCGGCGAGAAAAACGTGGCGGATTCGCGGTGCGCGAATCGCTCCGCGCCGGGAACCGTGCCGAACGCGAGGACACCGACCACCGCACACGCCGCGCCGCCGACGAGCATGGCAATCGCCATGTGCCGAACATTTTCCCGGTTTTCGGCGGCGAACCGTGCCGCGAGTGCGAACGCGGTGGCAAACACTATCCAGTTCAAGGCCTCGGGAATCATCGCGGACAGAAAAACGGGCGTGGTAAAAAAGCGTGAGTGAACGAGAAGCGATACCCCGACCCACGTTGCCGCGCCGTACACGCCGTAGCGGGCAATCGCGGTTGCCCAGCGCGGCACAGTGGCAACCGGTGTGCCGGTTGTAAACGCCATAAGCGCGGACACCAGCACGAGAGCGCGGACAATGCCGCCCATCGCGTCGCCGCCCCACGGCGCGAGCGCGTACTCGTAGCCGGTGGGGGTTCCACCGAGGAGCGAGGCAAGCGCGAGCGCGAGCAGAAACAGGTACAGCGGTAAACGGGGCAAAAGGGCTTTCACGGGCGCGGGCTTCCTCCGAGAAGCGGATTGATAAAGCGGCGACGCCCGATTCGCACAAAAGCGCGGGCGAAGATGCCGGGATAGATAAGCGGTTTCAGCAGGAACGGTATGCGTCCGGCGAAAAAGGCGTGGTGCTTGCGGTAAAACTTCCACATGGATCGCGAATGTTCCCAGATCATGCGGTCGGCGGCGCGGTCGCTCGATTTGCCGATGGCGTGCGTGACGACCGTGCCGGGGAAATAGACCACGCGGGAGCCGATTTCGTGCGCCCGCAAGCAAATATCCATATCTTCACAGTACATGAAAAACGTTTCCTCGTCCAAGTTGCCGATTTTGTGGAGCAGATCGCGGCGCAGTAGCATCGCGCACCCGGAAACCCAGTCCACGTCGCGCACAGAACTGTGGTCGAAATCCTGCATCAGATAGTCGGACGCCGGGCGGTTGCCGGGAAACAGTTTGCCTAAGTAAACGTTGCGAAACATTCCCGCCGCGAACGTGGGCCACCGGCGGCACGAATACTGAATCGAGCCATCGGGGTTGAGAACTTTCGGCGCGACGATACCGGCGTCCGGGTGGGCGTCCGCGAAATCAACAAGCGCGTCCAAGCCGTTCGGTTCCACGGTAGCGTCGCTGTTTAGGAGCAAAACGTAGTCGGTAGCAAGCGTTTTCAGCACCACGTTGTTGCCGCCGGAAAAACCGAGGTTCGCGCCGGTACGAATCAAAGAAACTTCGGGAAAATCGGCTTCCACAAGTTCGGGAGAACCGTCACGCGAATCATTGTCGGCAACCGTGACAGTTACCGTGCCGGGACGCACCGACGCTTCGCGCAAACTTTGCAGGCACTTAAACAGATCGTCTTTCGCGTTCCAACTCACGACGCAAACCGTCAGGCGTGGTGTCGCCGCCCCATTTTCCAAGTGTTTGTCCCCATCGCCCGGTACGCACCCAAGCATCGAGCGTTACCAAAATCGTCAGTACCCATAGCGGAAACGCGGGCGTGTTGACCCGGTAGTGTTTTCCCAAAAACCGGAGCATTGCCCGCCGCGATTCCCATACCGCCGCCCGGCGCACGGTTTTCGTCGTGCCGCCGTACCCGTGCGTAACGATAGCCTTTGGTGTGTAGTATATCCGGTATCCGGCATGGTACGCCCGCAGACACCAATCGGCGTCGTTAAAGTAGAGTGGAAAGGCTTCGTCCATGCCGCCGACTTTCTCCCACGCTTCGCGGCGCAGGAGAAAGCAGGACGCCATCGGTTGCGGGGCTTCGTTTTCGTGGTCGTAATCGAGGGCGGGCAGTCGCCACGCCGCCCACCGGCTTCGTGGGAAAAGCCGGGACAGTAGGAAAAACTCGCCGAGTAGCGCGGGGGGGGCGGGGACGCCGCGCACCGACGATTGTGTTTCGCCGGACTCGTATACCAGTCGGGGCGCGGCGGCGGCGGCATCGGTCTTGGAGTGCAAAAAGGCGACCAGCGTATCGAGCGTTCCGGCGTGGATCTTTGCGTCGGGGTTCAGCAGCAGAAATAGGTTTCCCGTTGCCGCCATCGCCGCTTGATTGACGCCGTGCGCGTACAGTTCGTTGGCGGCGTTTTCGAGTAACCGGGCTTCGGGAAACGATTCGCGCACCATTTGCGCCGCGCCATCGGTCGAGGCGTTGTCTACCACGACGATTTCCTGTTCGCCCTCGGTAAACGGGTAATCCCGTAATGCCTGTAGGCATTCGCGCAGGTCGGAAACGGTGTTCCAATGCACGAGCAGAACGGAAATGCGATGAGTCACGAAGAGAATTATACCGCCTAAAAAATCCGGCTTGCGTTTCGTACCGAAGCGGGCTATACTAACCGTGCGGTTTGGGGCGTTAGCTCAGTCGGTAGAGCAGCTGACTCTTAATCAGCGGGTCGAGGGTTCGAGCCCCTCACACCCCACTTGAGCAGACAGGGGCGAAGCGTTCGCTTCGTCTGAAGGCGGCTACTATCCACAAAAGATAGTAGCCGTCTTTTCGTTTTGCGGAGAAAAAGGGAGTGACGAGACTTGCCCCGCGCCGGAAAACGCGGTACAGTGAATCTTGTTGCCGTTATTAGCGGTCAACGAAATTATGGGGACGATTGGCTCAGGGGTAGAGCACTTCGTTGACACCGAAGAGGTCACTGGTTCAAATCCAGTATCGTCCATCTTTTTCACTTTGCGCTTTGCGATAATTCGCCCGCGTGATACAATAGCATCGTATTTTTGCGGACAAACCCGCGCCGAAGAAGGAACTTCGCTCGGCGCGGGTTTTTGTTCGTGTCACCTTTTTATCAATTGACGAATTGTACAGGCACAACTTATGGCACAAGAATTAAGAAATATTGCGATTATCGCGCACGTTGACCACGGCAAAACCACGCTTTTAGACGGAATGCTGAAGCAGGGCGGCGTCTACCGCGACAATCAGGAAGTCGCAACCCGCGTGATGGATCGCATGGATCAGGAAAAAGAGCGCGGCATTACGATTATCTCCAAGCACACCGCGATTACCTACAACGACTTCAAGATCAACGTCGTGGACACGCCCGGTCACGCCGACTTCGGCGGCGAAGTCGAGCGCGTGATGCTCGTCGTGGACGGCGTTTTGCTTTTAGTTGATGCGGTAGACGGGCCGATGCCGCAAACGCGCTTCGTGCTGGAAAAAGCGTTGCAATCGGGCTTGAAGGCGGTGGTGGTCATCAATAAGATTGACCGCCCCGACGCCCGCCCGGACTGGGTGGTGGATCAAACCTTCGACCTGTTCGCCGCACTCGGCGCGACCGACGAGCAACTGGACTTCCCCGTCGTGTACACCGCCGCGCTGAAGGGTATCTCTACGCTCGACTGGAAAGACACGCCCGCCGAAAACCTGCAACCGTTGTTCCAAACCATCATTGACCACGTTCCCGCGCCGAAAACCACCGGGGATGCCGATGGCAACACGCAAGCGATGATCTCGACGATTGACGGCGACCCGTTCTTGGGGCGTCTCGGTATCGGCAAAGTGTTTTCCGGCACACTGAAAACCAACCAGAACGTGACCGTGTTCCGCCGCGACGGCACTTCGTACAATGCGAAGGTGCAACAAGTGTCGGTGTACGAAGGATTAAAGCGTGCGCCTGTTGAGGCGGCTTACCCCGGCGACATTATCGCCGTGACCGGTTTGCCGGAAATCACCATCGGCGAAACGATCGCCGCCGGTACGAATCCGACCGCGTTGCCCGCGCCCTCGGTGGATGAACCGACTCTGCAAATGACGTTTGCGGTGAACACGTCGCCGTTCTCCGGGCGCGAAGGGCAGTTTTCGACATCGCGCAAAATCCGTGAACGGTTGATGAAGGAGTTGGAAACCAACGTGTCACTTCGCGTTCAGGAAACCGATTCGCCCGACCAGTTCGTCGTGTTCGGACGCGGCGAACTGCATCTTGCCGTGCTGATTGAAACCATGCGGCGCGAAGGCTACGAACTGCAGGTTTCGATGCCCGAAGTGTTGGTACGACGCGGCGACAACGGCGAAAAGTTGGAACCGTATGAGCGAGCGTTGATTTCCGTTGCCGAAGAATATCAGGGCGCGGTGATGGAGGCACTCGGAACCCGGCGCGGCGAGGTGCAAGATATGCGCCCCGCCGACCGTGGCGCGGGCGTTCGGCTTGAGTTCGTGATTCCGACACGCGGTTTGCTCGGTTTTCGCAACCAATTCCTGACGCTGACACGCGGCACGGGCGTTCTGTCCACCTTGTTCGAGGGCTACGGGCCGTGGTCGGGCGAGATTTCGCGGGGGCGTCAAGGCTCACTTGTGTCGTCGGAAACCGGAACCACCACGCCGTTCGGCTTAGCCGGTTGCGAGGAGCGCGGCGAGTTATTTATCGCGGGGGGCGTTTCAGTCTACGAAGGCATGATTATCGGCAAGCACCAGCGCGACGGCGATCTTGATGTCAACCCGTGCAAAGTAAAAGCACTGACGAATATGCGTTCGTCGAACGCGGATATGGCGGTTCGTTTGACGCGCCCGCAGGAAATGGGCTTGGATAAGTCGCTCGAATATATCGGACCCGACGACTTTCTTGAAATCACGCCGAAAAACATCCGTATGCGAAAGCGCGAACTTGACCCGAAGATGCGAAAGCGCGTGAAAGAACGCGAGAACGTGTAAGCGACAGGTATAATAACGAAAGCCCGGTGATTCATCGCCGGGCTTTTCTTGACGCAGCGGAACACAACGATGAACACATTGCTAATTATTGCGGTTGTCGCCGTGAGTGTAATCGGCTTGCTACTACGTTACGGGAACTGGATACGGGCGGACTTTCACGATGCACGAGCGCGGCATTTCACTCGGCAGGGAAACGTAGCGGAGAAGCAAAAGCACTACCGACGCGCTGCCGAACTGTGGGAAATCGCTGGGGAGAGGGGACTCGCTGCCCGCGCCCTTGCAAACTGGCACAACAACAATGGCGACTACCTAGTTGCCGCCGAAAAGTATGGCGAAGCGTTGGCGAACGCGCCGGGTTTCGCCGGTAGTAAGCATCGCTCGCTACTTTTAATGCAACGGATGCTTTCGCTGTGGCAGGCGGGGCGATACGAAGCGGCGAATGTCGCCGCCCGCGCTGTCGCCTCGGAAAACGCGGCAGAAGGAAGCGGCGCGATTGGCTACCGGATGCTGGCACTGGCGTTCGGACGTGTGGGGCAGTTTGTCGAAGCGGAGCGATTCATTGAAGAAGCGGCAAAACGCGAACAAACCCCGATCGAAGCGGGGCGAACCCTCGCGGTACGCTATCTTTTCAAAACGTACCAAGGGCGTTTCGCCGAGATCATCAAGCGGTGTGAGAGCGACGAAGCAGGAACCGAGGCATCGGCGCAGGTACTACAAAATTACGCCGGTGCGCTGTCCGCCGTGGCACGTTTCGACGAGGCGGCAGAAGTGTATCGCGCCGGGATTATCCAAGCCCCGACCAGCGACAAAATGACCGCGACAACCACCGTTGCGCTTTTACAAATCGGGCTTGCTCTTGTGGAGCTCGAACGTGGCAACCATGCCGAAGCCCGCGCTTTGCTGGAAACCGCCGCGCCCCTGCTCGAATCTTTGCCGCTGATGGGTTACTACCTCCCCGCCGTGCGCGTTCTAAGCGACGCGCTTAGCGGAAATGACGCATCGGATGCGTTGCGGGCGCGAATCCTTGCGGAGCGAGGTCGAGTGCGCGAAGCGATGGAAACCTATCCCGACCCCGCGGACGGCAAGCGGCACTACAACGAGATTTTAATCCATTTATCGCGGGCGTTGCTTGCGGTCGGCGAACCCGAACAAGCGTTGCAAACGTTGGAACCGCTCGCAACCGACAACGCGCTTTTGCCGGGATCGCTTCCGACGTGGCACTTCTGGCGCGGTCGCGTTCTTGAAGCGAGTGGCAACACGAACGCGGCGCGGCGCGAGTACAACCGTGTCATCGAAATCGGCGAACCAGAAAACCGCTATGTCAAGGACGCCCGCACGTGGCTTGCCGCGTTTGCGGGCAATGCCCCGGACGCCTAACCGTAAGGTATAATTACCGCATGAAAACCGCTTATCCTTTGACAACAGAACACGGCACGACACACCGCCGCATCAATCCCCGCAAATCGGTGCGATTATCCCGTCAGCAAGAAGAGCAGTTGGGCTTGCTTACCTACGCCTTGCGCGACGCGAGCAAAACCGCCAGTAGCATTATATCCACGATGGATAGAATCGAACATCATTTGGAAAACTCGGTGCGAAATATGGAATCCGCAAACCGTGTTTTGTTGGAATCGGAAACGGCTTCCGGTGGTGTTCGGTAGAATGAGCCTTCCCGAAGGCATAAAAGCGGTTTTCGATTTCTCCAAGCAACTTGTCATCATTGACGAGAAGTTCAAGCGGCACGAGAAGCAGATCAAGCGGTCGGATGATTTGACCGCTTCGCTCAATGACCGCCTTCACAATCTTACTACCCGCGTTGCCGTTTTGGAAGAAGGGCGCAATACCACTGATGCGAACGTGAAGCGCGTTATCACCGAGACGATCGCCTCGTGGCAGGTCGAGCGAGCGCAACAGGATTTACGTGAGGCACGAGAGCAATCGGAAGTCGAGCGGCGACGTATCGCGGGGCAACCCCCCGAATCTGCCGTACAATAACATACCGTGTACGCCGCCATTGTTGTTCATACCGACGCCCCGAACCTGCGCCAACCCTTCACCTACCGCGGTCCCGCCGACCTTTCGGACTTGCTGGTCGGCGCGTGTGTGGTGGTTCCGTTTGGCACGACAACGGCGATTGGCTACGTCGTTGTCTTCCCCGACGCGCTTCCCGCCGAC
>JACMIU010000532.1 GCA_014380985.1 Armatimonadota bacterium
GGATTGGGTTCGTCCGGTGCGTCGGTCGGCACGGTGTAGGACTGGTTCCCGTTGGCGAAGGTGAACACGGTTTTTTGCGCGTTTGCGGCGGGCGCGGCGACGGCGATGGTCAGTGCGGCGACGCAGAGCGTGGCGGCGAGAGGGAGACGATTGCAATGTGCAGAACGCATCGGGACGTTGTCTTTTCTATTCGCGCCTACCAGAAATGATTCGCGGTCAGTCCCGGCACGACAGCTGAAACGGGAAAGGCGGCGACGCCGAATCATTCGCCGTCACCGCCCGCGTTTCCTGCTTGCCGCTCGGTTTATTTGCGCCGTCGCACGACTTGTTTTACTGACGCTTTCCGCGCCGCTTGCGTCGGTCGAGCGCGGCGATGGCTCCGGCAACCGTGGCTTTGCGCTGTTCCTGCAAACGCAGTGCCGCCGCGATCAGCGCGTTGTTGCGGCGTCGGCGCACGAGGGGCGGGCGATTGAGGTGGAGGCGGGCGATGTACACCGTGCCGGACGCGGTTATCGCTTCTAATTCGCCGGTCGCGGCTTCGTTCCAATGCGCGGTTAAATCGTCGCGCAACGGGTGCAAAAGTCGCGCCGCATCATCGGTTTCATAGTAATCGCCTTTGAACTCGTTACAGGCATGACAGGCGTAAACAAGGTTTTCGGCGTCGTCCGTGCCGCCTTTGGACTGTGGAACGAAGTGGTCGTAGGTCAGTTCCGCCCCGACTTCGGTTTCCGAGACGCCACAGTACCCGCAGGAAAACGCATACGTCGTGCGTACAAGCCGCTTGACATCGGCGCGAATCACAGTGCTTGTGCCGCTTCGAGAGAACTACCGGCGAGTTGCAAGAGCAGTCGGCGCAGTTCGGTCGTGCGCGGCGTCGCGGACGGAGCGGAGACGGGGTTGGCTTGTGCCGCCTGCACAGACTGATACCGCTCGATGAGTTGTTGTAGCATACGGTTTTCCTGCTCCAAAAGGTGCAACTCGGCTTCGGCGCGGTCGTTTGCGGCATCGAGGCGGCGGTCGAACTCGTCGCGGGTAATTGTTTCCAATGACATCGGGGTTTCTCCTGCCGGTTAGTATAGCGCACGGAGCGCGGCGTTTCTACCTTGTGCCGATGTGGCGGTCGGAAGCGGCATGGCTCCCGACCATAAATCATAGGTTTACTTCCGGCGTCGCACAACAACCGCGCCGAGAACGCCGAGGGCGGGCAGGAGAAGCGCGAGCGTCCCCGCCTCCGGCACGACGGCGGGCGCGGCACCGTTAAACAGGAACTGACGCGGTGCGCTGTTCGCCGTTGCCGCGCCGCCGCTCCCATTGTCGTTGCGAATGAACAGATTGTAGGTTTTCGGAACGCCACCGAACGCACCGGTGATGGTGAAAGCATCGGCGTAGTAGCCATAACTGTTGTTGAGACCGTACCCAGTGTAGGCGTAGGCAAGACCGGTGCCGACGAAGTTTACACTCGCGCTCCCGTTTTCCATAAAAATGCCGTTCGTGATGTCGCCGTTGGTGATGATGGCGTTACCGGCGTTTGAAAAGTCAGCGATGGCTCCGCCGCTGATGTTGACGGTGCCGTTGGAGTTGGCGGCGGTAACGGTACCGCCACTGATGATGTTAGTGACACTGCCCGCAAACCCGTTCACGGTAGTAACGGTGTCGCTGTCAATGGTGTTGTTAGCTGCGTTGTTGAAGGTCGTAACCCTCGCGCCGGGGCGGAGGTCAACACTGTTGTCGTTGTTCGCGTTCAGCGTGGTCACCGTGCCGCCGCTGACGTTTATCTCGCTGGAGTCATTGCCCCGCGCCTCGCCCACGGCTCCGTTCGTGACCAGAATGGTGCTGGTGTTGCCCGCGATGGCGGTGGTGACACTCCCGCCGAAAACGTTGATCGCGCCGTTGCCACTGCCGATGGCGAGACCGACCACGCCGTTCGTGGTCTGCGTATTCGACACGTACAGGTTCGCGTTGTCACGAACATAGATAACGCCGGTTTAGTATGTGCCGTCCTGCGCGGAGTAGGTTTGGTTTCCGTTCAGGATAAGTTGCTGGGCGTGGGCGGCGGGCGCGGCAAGGCAAACGGTCAGTGCGGCAACGGCTATGGTTGCCGCGAGAGGGACAAAGGATGTGTTGTGAAAACGCATCGGAGCGTCCTTTTCTGTAGTCGCCGCGTCGAGTCCGGCACGATTGCCGGGGCGCGGGGCGCGGCGACGCGGATAGGTTCCGCACCGCCGCCCGCCTTTCCTGCTTTGTCGTGCGATTTATTTTCGCCGTCGCACAACCGCCGCGCCAAACTAACGTGAAACGATCGTCACTGCGTGCGCGTGTCGCGGAGCCACTTGACGTGACCGTCGAGAAAGAGGCGGTTGCGCCCGCCGAAATGCACCGCCTTGCCTTTGATGGCGGCGGCGACCGTGGGAATCGTGCGCGGAAAGTACGGGTCAACGGCAAGTTCGATGTCGGCGACGCTCTGCGGAAACCCGATCTGCGGATTGTTCGCCGCCTGTAAACCCGCCAGCAGTTCCTCGTCCGATTTGCCCCAAGCGTTATCGAGCGGCACGGGATCGGCGAACTGATCGAATCGCCACAGCCAGTAGCGCGCCACGCCGCCGCCCGCCGTCTGCTCCACCTGCGCGACGCCGTCAAACGCCCCCGCTACGCTCGGACAACCGAGGATGTCGGCGTTTTTCGTGTACGGTTCCAGCGCGACAATCGCCCAGCCGCCACGCGGGTCGGACGGGGGCCACGCGGGCGTCCACGGGCGGTAGCTGCCGGGAAGGGACTGCTTCAGATCGCGCCGGTCGGGAAAGCGTTCGTCATAGTCGGAAACATACAGCGCGAACGCCGTGCCAATCTGCCGCAGGTTGGACGCGCAGACGGTTTGCCGCGCTTTCTCGCGGGCGGACGCGAACACGGGAAACAGAATCGCGGCAAGCACGGCGATTATGGCGATAACCACGAGCAGTTCGATGAGGGTGAACGCGTCGCGTCCGGTACGTTGCAATACCGGACGGGTCGCGGATTTACCCGCCGACAAAACCACCGAGCGTACCGGTATCAAGAATCTCATAACAGAAGATACCGTCGTGGTACACTGAAAGTTCACCATGCCCGATGGAAAAACGCACGACCGCCTGACCGTTCTCGGAGCCGCCCTCGCCGTTCCCGCGTGGCTATTGCTCGCGCCGCCCGCGTTTCGCGCCGATTACGTTGCCGCCGGAACTCTTGCCGCCGCGACCCTGTTTTCCGGCTTGATGCTCTCGCCCGACCTTGACCTCGATTCCTCCATCTACCGGCGTTGGGGCGTGTTTCGCTTCCTGTGGTGGCCCTACATGAAGGCGATGCCGCACCGCTCGTTCCTGTCGCACTCCTACGTGATCGCGCCGCTGATTCGCGTGGCGTATTTTCTTCTCGTGTGCTACGTCCTGTTTCGTGCCGGGAGTTGGCTCGCGCATTTTGTCGTGCCGCACGACCGCAATGGTATCACCGACCGGGCGTATACCGCGCTCGTAGATTTCCCGACGCGCCACCCGGCACACTTTTGGGCAACCGCTATCGGCACGATTTGGGGAACCGCGCTTCACGTGGGGGCGGACACGTTTTCGACGCGGCTACAAAAGGCAAACCCGTTCCGCCGTCGGCGACGGTGAGCGTTCACGTCTGATATGATAAACGTGCCGCCCCACCTTCGGCGGAAAGGATACGCCCACCCATGCCCACGACCGACACGCCCGAGGGCGCCGATTTCGTCATCCTGAACACCTGCCACATCCGCGAGAAGGCGGCGGAAAAGGTCTATTCCGAACTCGGCAAGCTGCGGCTGATGAAGCTGGACAAGGCCGCGTCCGGCGGCGGGGCCATGACCATCGCCGTCGCCGGCTGCGTCGCCCAGGCCGAGGGCGAGGAGATCATGCGCCGCCAGCCGGCGGTCGATATCGTTGTCGGGCCACAGGCCTATCACCAGCTGCCGGAACTGCTGACGCGGACGGCGCGGGCGCGGGGCGAGCGGATCGGGGCCGA
>JACMIU010000533.1 GCA_014380985.1 Armatimonadota bacterium
GCCCTGCCGACCCCGAAGGAAGAGCCGGTTTTCGCGCAAAACGAATCGCTGT
Organism: Armatimonadota bacterium; assembly: GCA_014380985.1. Taxonomy (GTDB): domain Bacteria; phylum Armatimonadota; class Armatimonadia; order Armatimonadales; family Armatimonadaceae; genus JACMIU01. The sequence goes on from JACMIU010000533.1 coordinate 53, forward strand.
ACCGGCTTCTTGTGAAAGCGACGCGCACGAATCCCGACGAGCGGTTTCAAACCGCCGACGAAATGGCGTCACAACTGATCGGGGTTTTGCGCGAAACGGTTGCCGCGACCGGCACGCCGCGCCCGGTGGAAAGCACGCAATTTTCCGGTGACAACGCGGAAGGCTTGGACGACCCGGACGCGCTGGATATTCGCGCCCTGCCGGTTCCGAAGCCCGACCCGCTTGACCCGGCGGCAGGCACGATTTTAGCCGCCGCGTCGCTCACCGACCCCGATCAAGTCGCGGCGCAGTTCGAGCAGGCGATGGCGCGGTTTCCTGAATCGGTCGAGGCTCCGCTACTGCTTGCCCGCGCCCGCATCGAGCAGGGACGCTACGACGATGCCGAGAAGTTGCTCAAAGACGCGCAAGCGAACGATCCGTTCGACTGGCAGGTGACGTGGCTACGCGCCCTGTCGGCGTTCGCGCAAGGGGAACACAAGAAAGCGTTCGCGGGGTTCGACGCGGTGTACAGCGAGGTTCCCGGTGAGCTCGCCCCGAAAGTCGCTTTAGCGTTCGCCGCCGAATCCACGGGCGATTATGCCGCCGCCGCCACGTTATATGACCGCGTTTCGCGCACCGACCCGGCGTTCACCAGTGCCGCGTTCGGGCTGGCGCGTTGCCGGACGAAAGCCAAAGACCGCGCCGGAGCCGTCGCCGCGTATGGACGCATCCCGGCGACCTCGCGGCGATACACGCTGGCGCAGGTCGCACTGGCGCGGGTACTGGTGCGCCCCGAACTCGCCCCGCCCGGAGCCTCCGAACTCGCGCAAGCATCGGTAACGGTGCAGGCGCTCGCCATGGAAGGGTACGCCCTGCACCAACTGTCGGTGGAACTGCTACGCGCCGCGATTCGGCAGGTGGAGGCGAGGGCGATTGCCCCCGGTTCGGCGGATAAGGTGCTGGGTCAACCGCTCGAAGCGACCCCGCTCCGCCTCGCCGTGGGGCGCGAACTTCGCGCTTGCGCCCGATTCGCCAAAACCCGCGAAGAGCAGATAGCCCTTGTGGATGCCGCAAACACGGAGCGACCGCGCACCCTATTGTAAGGAAACCGTATGCCGATACTTTGCCCCCTATGCGGCACGTCCGCACCCGATGATGCCGTTTTTTGTGAACAGGACGGAACGCGCCTTCGAGAATCGCCGCCCGGTGCGGCGACGCTGCTTGCCGCCCCCGTGCTGCTTGCCGCCCCCCTCCCCAGCTGCCGGTGCGGGGCGGGCGCGGCGTCCAACGTGGACGGCTACTGCGACGCTTGCGGGCGCAAATGGGTTCAACCGCGCAAAGCCCTGCCCCGCGATCATATCGAGCGGGCTTTGTCGCTTGGGTTCGCGGGCGTGACCGATAGGGGGCAACGTCACAGCAAAAACGAGGACGATTTCGCCATTTCTCTAACAGACGCGGGCGACGCGGTGTTGGTGGTATGTGACGGAGTTTCGTCGTCGGAGGAGGCGGATCGGGCGTCGGCTATCGCGTCGAAAACCATGACCGAGCGGCTTGGCGAACCGACCACCGACGCCGCGAACGCTTTTCGTATCGCGGTTGCCGCCGCGAACCGCGCCGTTTCCGCCCTGCACAGTTCGGCTCCCGGCGCGACTTCCGCCCCGCCGGAAACCACCGTGGTTGCCGCCGTGGTGCGAAACCGCGACGCGACTATCGGCTGGGTTGGTGACAGCCGCGCTTACTGGATAGACGCCGCCGATCCCGAAGCCGCCCGCCTACTGACGCACGACCATTCGTGGCTCAACGACGTGGTGGATTCCGGCGAAATGACGCGGGAGGAGGCGGGCAACAACCGGCTCGCGCACGCCATCACGCGCTGTTTGGGAGCATCGGACGACCCCGAAAGCGGCGAACCGACCGTGACCGCGTTCGTGTTCCCCGACACGGCGGGCTATTTGCTCCTCTGCTCGGACGGCTTGTGGAACTACTCCGAAACGCCGCAAAAAATCGCCGAACTGGTGCGCGACGCTCCCCAGAACGAGGGCGCGGTCGGTATTGCCCGTAGCCTTGTGGACTGGGCGAACGCACAGGGCGGGCGCGACAATATCACCGTGACATTGCTGGCGGTTTCCGC
>JACMIU010000534.1 GCA_014380985.1 Armatimonadota bacterium
CGCTGGTACGACATTGCCCAGAAGATGCGGGCAAGCAGTTTAGCGCCGCCGCCATCGGAGATGATGTGCCACGTGTCGTGAAAAAAGTTCGTGGAGAACGCTGCGTCCGTGCCGGGACGAAGCGTGATGACCCGCCACGGCTTGCCGTTCAGCGTCATCACGCGCAGGTGCGCTTTGAAACGGTCGCCGGTGGCGATACGATTACACGGTCGGGATTGTTTGTGCTGGGTGTCGCTCATGTGTTGCCGTATCGCGCCGCGACGCTGGTTTGCTAAACCGCCGGTTCGACGCGGTACGTTTCGCGCAATTTCTCCAGCAGTTCGCCGAGGCGGTTCTTTCCTGTGCCGTCCGTGCCGCAACCCCAATAATAATCGGTGCTGGTTTTTTCAATCAGCGTTTCGGTTCCGGTAGAAAGAAGCAGTTCGCGTAGTTCGGTATGTGCGTCGAACTTTGCGCGAAGAGCAATTCGCATCACGTCGTCCTTGACCGCGTTCCAGTCGGAGCGCAAAGGGCGGCTACGTTCGCGTCCCCGGTCGGCGGCGATTTTCGGTTTCCGGGCGGTGGCAATCGCTTCGTAATCGTCCGGCGAGTCAACGAACTTCTGCGCTTGAAAATAATGTTCGCTGGTCGGGTAGTATCGCCCGTCAACGATGAAGCCGTGCGGCGAGAAGTTCGAGAAAACGCCGTAGGGTTGCTCGCGTTCGCTATAAAAATAAATGGGCATGGTTATTTTGCGTATCCTTTACAACAACTATATCGCGTTTCGCGCCGCTTTTGCTAAGCGGGTACACTAACGCCAACAACTATGCCCGCGAATGATTTTTGGAACATTGCTTTTGGCGCGTACTCGCTTTCCGTGAACCGGCGCGACCGGACATACTCGCTGACCGAAACCGTGTCCGGCACGGTGTGGGCGAACGCACTGCCCCTCGGCTACGTCGAACTGTTGGAGCGCGAATCCGGCGCGGTGACGCGCTACCCGTTCGGCGATCTGCAAACCGTGTCACTGTCGGAAAAGGCGGGGGCGAACGGCAAGCGGATTTTATTCGGCTTGGACGCGCCGGGCAAGATTCCCGTGGACGTGTACCTGACCTGCACCGAACGCGAGATTCAACTCACGGTGGAGGCGAGCCGCGACACGCGAACGCACCGCGTCGAGCGCGTCTTGCTTCTGCCGGGCTTGTGCCACGTGCCGGATGAACCCGCGTCGTACTTGGTGATTCCGCACGGCGAGGGCGCGATTCTAACGGCGAAGGACGCCCCGAACGAACCCATGCCGCTTGCCGTTTGGGACGCGGAAACCGGGCTAACGATGCCGTTTGTCGGTGCGGTACGCGGGTCGTCCACGCTGGCACTACTCACCGATTCGGCTTACGCCGTCGCCGATTTAACGCGCTCCGAAACTGGCGTAACCCTTGATCTGCGCTACGAGCGCGACCCCGAACGCAGACGGTTGGACGCTCGCATCGTGCTACTGCCGGGCGGGGATTACGTCGCCGTTGCCCGCGCCTACCGCGACAAGGTTATTGGCGACGGCGGTCATGTCTCGCAACGCAAGAAACGGCGCGATCGTGCCGGAAGTTTTTCTGTCATGGTAGCGGTTCCGCCGCTTGCGGACACGGCGAACCGTTGGCGGGTGATAGAAGATTTTGAGGAGACAATGCGGGAGCCGAACGAATCGCCGCGAGTCGCCGCGCTGAGCGGTGACTGGGCGTCGCCGTTCCTCGACGGCTGGCAGTACCCCGACGCCCCACCCCGCTTTGCCACACCGGTTCCCCTGCTTGCCGTTGTCTACCGCGACGCGACACCGTTTCGGTTCGGCGAAGCAATACCGGCTTCGGCACGTTTCCTTCGCGCCGCCTTGTACTTAGCGGAACCTGTCGTAGACGAAACCGATTCGCTCGGCGCGTTCCTCGTTTCGCACCGCTTTCTGCACCCCGATTTCGACGTTGAAGAAGCGCGTTACTCCAATGGAACCGTGGTTACGGTGAACGCAAGCGCGACGGACACCTACGACGCGCCGGGTTTGCGATTGTCGCCGCGAGAGTTTTCCGTCACGGCGCGTGAACCGGGTAGAGAGCGGGTATAAACACCGCATGAAACGAACCGCCTTCCTGCTTTCTTTAATCGCCGTGTCTACCTGCGTTGCCGGTTGCTCGCCGGAAACCATGGAGAACGTCCGCAAAGATACCGAGCGCAACGTGGAGATTGCCGAGCGCGAAGGCGGCAAGGTCGAAAAGAAACTGCGTCCCGCAATTACCGAGGCGAAAAAGCAGGTCGCGCCGAGCCTGAAGAAATTAGAC
>JACMIU010000535.1 GCA_014380985.1 Armatimonadota bacterium
GGAATGTGCCTAAGGGGTCGGTTTTCGGCATTCCGAACCGGTCGGAATACTTGGCGATGAACTTCACCGAAACGCGGCTTCCGGTCGCGGTGTAGCGCGTATCGCGTTCCTCGTCAATCACCTGCGCCGCCCAACCGACGCAGAACGTTTGCCACGCCTGCGCCTGCGCCAAAAACGACGGCGGCGAGATACGCACCCATTCGCGGATGTCTTTGCGCGTGTGAATCGGGTTCGCCGACGCGCCCTGCGCGAGTGCCTGCTCATACGCAAACCGGTACTTATCAATGCCGTCCAGAATCCGCAAGGGGAACGCCGCCCGTTCGCGCAAAAACAACGCTTGATGTTGCTCGTTCGCGTTCGAGATTTGCCCGTCGCGCACGCCCTGCACGGTGTCTTTGAGCATCCGCATAAACCGCTGTTCGGCTTCCGAGCGCGGTTCGGCACCGTTCATCAAGCCGACAATCGTCTGCTCCTTGTTTTGGTCGTGCTTGTAGTTCGGCGCGTTTTCGAGTAGATGAACGAACGGCGACGACAGCGCGAACGTGTTGGCGAGTTGCGCCACCGAACGCTCCGTGCCTTCGCCGTATTTTTGAAAGAACTTGTCTAAAACCGCTTCTTTTTCGACCGGCTCAAACACCGATTCCGCCCGGTTCGTCAGCACGGATTTGATGCGGTTCAGGTCGGCGGAACGAATGCCGTAAATATCGCCCGCCGTGCCGAGTTCCTCCAACACGTTCGCCGATGCCGTGGTAATCGCCGGGTTCGACGGGTCGGAGCCGTTGCCGACATACGCGGCGTACCGGTTTTCGATGTCGCCGCCCTCATACGTCACCACGCCGTCCGCTTCAACGCGCCGCCCCCGGTCAAAGAGCGATTCGCCGTTCACCGACACGCCCGATTCAATCGCGTCGTTTTCCTGCGCCCGATAGAACGATTCAAGCGATTTCATCCGCTCGATGTAGGCGTCCATTTCCTCTTTAAGACGGTCTAAGACGGGAAGCATCGCCGCGTAAAAATAGACCGCCGCGTCCTGCGTTCGGATGTCCACCATCGAAACGTCCCAACGCCGCGCTTGCGCGATATAAACGTCTTTCTTCTCGTCAATCTCGCGGCGTCGTGCGCCCATAATCAAGCCGAGCATCGGGTCGTTGGCGAAGCGCGTTATTTCGCCGAGTTGATCGTCGCGCTGTTTCGCAATCGCGGCGAGCGTTTCCTTGCTCGCGTCGCGGGTCTTGCCGGTCGCGTCGGCGAAGGCGCGGAACCGCTCCGTAGCTTGGTCTAAAAACGCCCGCGCCACGCCGTGCCGCCGGTTCGGGTCGTTCACGCAGTCGGAGATAAAGCCGCGCAGGGCGTTCTCCTTTGCCGGGATTAACGCCCGCAGGTTTTCGCGCATCCCCCACAGATATTCGCCGAGGTTCGGGCGGGCTTTCGCTAAAATGTCAGGGTTCGGGTCGGTATCCACGAACCGGGTTTCGTGTTCTCGTTGCTTGTTGCCCAAAAGTTCGACCACGCGCTTGTCGCCGGGGTACGCTTGCTCGTACTGCCGGTTGACATTATTCCAGTAGCCGACCGCCGAATCGCGTATCAGTTCGCCCGACTCGCTGTTCAGAACCTGCAGTTGCCGCTCGACTTCGGGAATGGACAGCCCCAAACGGTTGATTTCGCCCTCGGTGAACGCGCCGATATTGGCGACTTTTTGCAGGGGTTCCGTCCATCGGGCGACGATTTGGCGGCACAAGCGCGACGCACACGCCCGGATCACCTTGTCTTTCGGAAAATGAATCGCCGAAAGCCCCATGCTCATGTAGTTTTGCGGGCAACCTAAATCGTCCGGCTGAATTAGATACTGATTGAAGTTGTCGCGGTTCGATTTCTTCTGTCGCTGAAACTCCGAGGTTAGGTCCAAAAAGACACTGTTGCCGATCATGCCGACCAGTTTGTCCACGTTGCCGAGGTTGGTTTTCGGCGACGACATATCCACGAGGTAGCAGTAGGTGAACGGCGGGTTCGGGTTGCCCTCCCCTTTGGCAATTCCCGGCTGGTCGGCTTTATACTGCGCGTGGAACGTGGTGGAAACGTCGGTGTAGTGGTTGAGTTCGACAAGCCCGGCGTAGGCGTTCGGCATATTGTTGGCGGCGACCGCGACGCCCGACGGCGGAAGCGTGAAAATCCCAACGACATCCAGATTGCGTTGCGACCCCATCAGTTCGCGCACGGTGTACGCGACATCGAGGAACATCCCGGAGCCTGTGCCGCCTAAAAGCGAACCGACGATATACACGGTCACGTCGTCGGACACGCCTAAGCCGTTTCGCATCGCCGCCTGCCGCGACGAGTCTTTGGTAATTTCGCTCGCTTCCTCTAAGATGCGCCCGGCGATTTTGTCGTAGTTCCAGAAGAACGCCAACCGTCCCCGCGCCCGCACAGCGCCCGCGCCCTGATGAATATCGCCCGACAGGGTGCGCGGGTCAAGCCATTCGCGCAGGTGCGGGTATTCGGCGAGTGATTTACGCAGTTGCTCCACGCCATGCACGGCAACATGAATCTTGTCCGACTCGTCAAGGTTCGCCGCGTCGGTAAAGTTCGCGTTTCCCTTCATGCCTTGCAGGTCGGTGTCAATTTGCAGAAACGACACAATCGGCAGTTTAGCGAGCGAATCGTACTTTTGTATCAAGCGTTCGCGCACATCGAGCAGGATTTTCTGCCCCGTGCCGCCGACGCCAATCAGAAGCGAGCGCGATATGCCTTGCAGTTTTTGTTCTTCGGCGGTGGGCGCGGTTGTTTGCGCTCCATTTGCCGGGGGGGTTGTGGGTGAGTTATAAGTTTCCGCCATAATTTGTAAAATGTTCCGTGGGAGCGCGGACGTTGACTTTCGCCGCCTGCGTCCCGTACTATTATCTCATGCCGAACGGAGGATTCACACCGGATTGCCTTTTTTGCCGCCACTATAATGCACCGGAATCGTACTCCGACGCGGACGCTCGTACCATTCCCGTGGGCGACGAACCCAGCGGTCGTTATTGGTGTACGAAACACCGTTTCGTGATGCCCGCGTTAAGCGCGGAAATGTTGTGCGCCGACTTCGATTACAGCGACGACGTTCCCGATGACCTTTACCCAAAATGGTCGCCGCTGGACGATCCGCGCACCAAACATATTACGTCCGACGCCTTGTACGGTTACGGGTATCATACCGGTGCGCCCGCCGAACGTTTGGGCGGGTTCGCGGAACTGCAAAATCTTCTGTTTGGTGCGACGGTAGAGAACGACGAACAATTCGGTTGGTCGCTCACCCTTTGGGAAGGGAACACTACCGCGCTACTGCCCCGCTCCGGCTTCTGCGAATTGACGTTTGGCGGTGCTACCTCGGAGTTCGCGGTGTCCACCGTCGAACGCTCTCGCAACGTCGGCGGACATCGCACTGCGGACGGTGGCTGGCAACATCACTACAAACTGGCGAACGCCGTCCGCATCTACAAAACCGACGAACCGCTCTTTTTGCATCAATGGCTGGATGAGACCATCAACGTCGCCACTTACGAGGCATACTTGGCAACGCGCCCACAGGTTGATGCGCCCCTTTATTTTGTTTATGTCGAACTACTGGAACGCGGCAAGCGGTATGCCTTGCGCCCCAACCTTGTTTTCCATCACGCATTCAAGCGCGAATGACGCCAAGAAAAAACGGTTACTTACGACGCCATGTGCATCAAAATACCGAGTATCTGGGGTAGTTCTGTACCATGGTGTTCTCTAATTGTAAGAAACGCCACCGGGTTCCATCGGTTACGGTTCCGTAAATCGGCGACAAGGGCTTGCCGCGCTTGTCGTTAAATCGTTGTGCGGCAACCATTTCGGCAATGTACTGCGGTGGTCCCGCACTAATATCTTCCTTTTTCGCTTCGCCGACGATGATCACCGGCGCATTCACGGCGTCTACCATCGGGTCTTTCGTCAGCAGATAATCGCTGTAACCGAATAAGCCTTCTTTTTTGTCCACGTCGAACTTGATGCCGGAGAAGATCATGATCTTCTAGTCTAAAATGTCGCGCACTTCGGTTAAAATCGGCGCGACCAAAAACTCGGAACGCCCCTTTCCACTGGTGCGACCGACAACAAGCGGAACGTGTCGCTTCAAAATCGCTGTCAGGGTCACGCTCGGCGCGATGGGTGAAATAACGTCACGTGCGCCCGACGTTTGCGTGTAGGTCAGACCGAATTGCGCTTTGAACGTGTCTAACGTGAACGATTCGTAAGCCATGATACCCGTTCCTACGCGCCCTTCTGCCACCACTTGCCAGATGCACTGCTCGTGCCGGGGTTACTCGCGCCGCCGCCGACCATCTGCACCATCGGTTCGGCTTGTACCGGCTTTGGAGTTGGCACGAGCGTTTCGGGAACCGACGGTAGCACCGGCGGTTCGTCGTACACCATCGCGTTGCCGCCGTTCATCGTGCCGAAAAGCGACATTCCCAGTTCGTCATCGAGCTCGCGCTGTGCCTGTTTCACCGACTGCGCTTCGATATTGAGCCGGTCGAGCGACGCCGATGCGATGTTTGCCGCCGCCGCGCCTGCCACCGCGCTTGCACCGTTGTCGAACGTCGCCACCACGTCGCGCAGGTGCGCCACTTGAAGCAGGGTGTTTTTGTAGACGGTTGCTACCACGCCGTGCGACGGCGGATCGCCCGGCAGTGCCGAAACCGCTTCGCCGAGTGCCGCCATCGAAGCCGCGATTTCGGTTCGCGCCGAGACGGAGGGAACGTCTACGCGCAAAATATCTAAGGCGAGCGACAGGTATTGCCGCTCCAAGTTGCCCCGCGCCGTGGGGAGTAGCGATTCGACTTCGGTCGCGCTCATGGCGACTTCGTCCATCTTGCGAAGCCAGTGGCGCGGCGCGTACCGCCACATGGAATAGACGCCGACGCCCCACATTCCGGCGAGAAGCACCGTGA
>JACMIU010000536.1 GCA_014380985.1 Armatimonadota bacterium
ACGGGACCCATCTATTCGCTTCCCGGTGTTTCGACCGGACGACGTGTTACCGACGGAGCCGCCGCCGCCAATAGCGGAACGGGCATCTCGGAAGACACGTTCCAATACTACTCTGATCCTACCGTTGTGTTAAACGCGGTGCGACCGTTCATCGTGGGCGCGTAAGGAAAACACAAGGAAAAAATTATGCCAAAACCAACAACCCCCTTCACCTTCGCCGATAACCTTTTCGGAACCGGCGACATCAAGGTGCTTAACTACGCGCTTGCTCTTGAAGCGGCAGAAGCCGACCTGTATGTGCAAGCCCTTGCCCGTTTAACCGGCGGCGGAACCGCGTCGAGCGGCGGTGCTATCACCGGTCTCGGAATCGCCGCGACCGAACCGGACGTGCAGTATCTGCAACAGTTCGGGCGCATCGAGCGCGAACACCGTGACTTCCTGATTGGCGCACTCGGCGCACAGGCGATCACCGCGACCGGCAGACCGCTTGAAAGAGCGACATTCGATTTCGGTATCAACGCACTTGACCGGCGCGGCGTGGTGGATTTGATTCGTACCGTGGAACTGACTGGAACCCAAGCCTACCTCGGTGCGATTCCGTTCTTTGTCACGAATCAGTTCCTCGCGGTTGCCGGGGGAATCCAAGCGACCGAAGCGCGACACACGACCGCCGTTACGATTGTGCAAAACGTCTTGTTCAACGAGCGACTACCAACCGCGCCGCTTCGCCCCGACAACAACGGTATTGACCGTACTCTGACGCCCGACCAAGTATTGGCGGTAGTTTCGGGCCCGAACGGTTTCATCGTTCTCCCGTAAAAACAACGGAACCAAAAGTCGGTTGCCCCCTTTCATTCGGGGGGCGACCGGCTTTTTCGTTGTGGGCATCGCGCCCCGAAAGCGTAGCCGGTAGGTTATAATACTCCCATGACCGAACCCATCCCCCCGTCGCCGCGCCGCACCCGCGCCGCCGACAACAATATCCTTGCCGCGCTTGACATCGGCACCAATTCGCTACGCATGGTGCTGGTACGGTTGCACCCGGCGACCGGCACATGGGACACATTGTCGGTTCACAAGGAAACCGTGCGCCTTGGTCAGGGCGAGTTTTCCGAGGAAGAAAGCCACCTGACGCCCGAAGCGATAGAGCGCGGTGTGTTCGTGCTGAAGCAGTTCGTGCAGGTGGCGCGAGGGCGTGGTGCGGGCGAAATCGTGGCGATTGGCACGGCGGCACTGCGCGAAGCGGCGAACCGAGATGAGTTTTTAGCACGGGCGCGAACCGAAGCGGGCGTCGAGGTGCAGGTCGTTCCCGGCGTCGAGGAAGCGCGTTTGATTTATCTGGGCGTGGCGTCCGGCATCGAACTCGGCGACGCCAAAGCGTTGTTCATTGACATCGGCGGCGGTTCCACCGAACTGATTGTCGGAACGCAAACCGAGCATCTGTTTCTTGATTCGTTGAAACTTGGGGCGATTCGTCTGGGCAACCGCTTCCTGAGCGGCGTGACCGAGGCGATTAGTCCCGCGCTTTGGGCGCAGATGAGCCACCATGTTGAAGGCGTCGCTGCGCACGCCCTGCGGAAAATCGAGCGCGTCGGCTTCGATACCGCCGTCGCGTCGTCGGGAACCGCGCAAAACCTTGCCCGCGTATCGGCGATGCGGCAGGGAACCGATTTAACGTCGCTTCACAACTACGTGCTTCCCGTATCCGACTTGCGCGATACGGTGGCGTTTTTGTGCGACTTGACATTAGACGAACGGCGCAAAGTGCCGGGGCTAAACCCCGAACGCGCCGACATCATTATTTCCGGCGCGGCGGTTCTGCTCACGCTCGCCGATGAACTGCACTTGGAGCGTTTCGTTATCGCCGAGCGTTCGCTTCGGGAAGGCGTTTTGGTGGACGCAATACTGCGCCGCCTCGCCCGTGCCGGGGAAAAGTCGCCGCCCGATTTAGCGTTTGAAGCCGGGATACGCCGCCGGTCGGTAGATCGGTTGGCGCGACTCAACCCCGACGAAATCACGCACAGCCAACACGTCGCCTTCCTTTCGCTACGCCTTTTCGACGACGCACGAAATGCGGGTCTACACTCCTACGGCGACGCGGAGCGCGAACTGTTAGAATACGCCGCGCTTCTTCATGATGTCGGGGTCTCCGTATCGCACAGCGGGCATCACCGGCACTCGTATTATCTGGTGCGGCATTCCGATGCGATGTCGGGTTTTACCGATGAGGAGATAGAAATCATTGCGAACCTTGCATACTTCCACCGCAAATCGTCGCCGAAAAAGCGTCACACGCATTTTGCGATGTTGTCCGCCGAATCGCAAAACAAAGTGCGGCATTGCGCGGTGTTTCTGCGCCTTGCGGAAGGGTTAGACCGCTCGCATTTATCCGCCGTGCGCGATGTTTCGCTTGGGGTTCAGGAGGGCGGAAGTGCCGCGACACTACACGTACTGCCCGCGGAAGGCGGGGACGCGCATCTTGAGCAGTGGTACGTGGCAAACGACACGAGCGCGTGGGAGGAAGCGTGGGGAACACCGCTTAACGTGGTGGCGGGATAAGAAGCGTGGGGACAGTCATATTCTGCCCCCGCGCCCTTGTTGCCTTACGGTACTAGTGGTGTTGGTGTCCGGTAGGGAACCATCATCATCGAATCAATGACGAACACGCCGTTCACCATTGTGCCGGTCAATTTGATGCAAGGAAGCCCCGTGCCACCGCCGGGTCCGAGTGCGACCACATCACCCGGTTTTGCTCCTTCGGTTTGATAGATGACGCGGAAGGTTCCATCATCAATGGTGGAAAAGCGAATCGTCATGCCGCGTCTTTCGGCTTGTTCGTTCAAAAACGTCGCCATATATTTCGGGGCGCGGCAAATCGCATAGCGAAAGGCGACACGCTTGCTTTCCTCCTCGGACAGGTGGTAGTGGGCATAGGCGAGCTTCCCCACTTCGACCACTTCAATCGGTTGTTCCTTCGTCTCCAAGTTTTGAAAGTATATCGGTTCCGGTTTCGCCGAACGCATCGCCATCGCCATATCCATTGTCTCGGCTTGTTGTTCCTCGCGGACAGTGATAAAGGTCGTGCCGGTGATGCCTTCCGCTATCAACGTCGTGTTAAACTCGCCACCGTCTTCCTTCGGGTTCAGGAAAAGCATCGTAACGGGTTGGTCGGTCGGTAGCTCAGCGTCCGCGCCCAACGTATCCCATGGATTGGTAAGCAGTTTCGTCAAACCGTCATCGGGCGGTTCGCCCGCAGTTTGGTCAAACTCTTGGGCAAGCGTGAGCGTGGCGTACCATATTTTCTCGACACCGGCAAGGCGGCGCGATTGCGTCTGGACAGAGGGGGAGGTCATGGTTTCGATTTCCTTTTTGACAAACGCTGATGGTGACTAAGGCTACTTGCCTTGTCCCGTTCACAATACGCCCTTATCCGTATGTTTGTTCCTCTAAAAGCATTTCCGTTGCCGTTTCCCAAGAGAATGCGGAGAGATTATCTAATAACACAGAAAGAGCAGCGTCATCGGTGGCTTTTTGACGAAAACGAAGCCACTGTGTCACGCTTTTCGCGGCAAGGCGCGAACCGAGCGTTGTATGGATTTTTTGCGCGGCGTAAAGAGCTATACCCGCCTTCTCTAAAACCGCGTCTTCTTCCCACAATTCGGCAAGCACCGCGCAAAACCGGGCGGTGACAAAGGAGTTCCGCGCTTCATAAGCGGTTGCCAGCGCGTTCTGAAGAACAACAAACGCTCGCTCCTTGCCGCCCTGCTCACGGAAGATAGACGCGACGTAGTAGTCGCGGTAAAGCGTGGTGTCCACGGAAACTTTTTCGGAGGAAGGGGAAGCAAAAGACTGTTCCACGAACCGTAGTGCCTGCTCGCCGTCGCCCTGCTCATGGTAGAAGCGAGCCTGCAGAACGTAGTAGTAAATCCGAAACGCGGGAATATCGGCAACGGCGTCAATGCGTCGAAGATAGACCCGTGCCTTGTCCCACTGCTTGGTGTCCAGTGCCTGACCGGCAAGGTCGCACAGGGTATCGAACGTTGCCGTGCCGCCGTTTGTTTTTTCTTGAATCACGAGACGTTCGCTCCAAAAGCGTTCGGCATCGGCTTCTCGTCCGCGCCGCCGCGCCATCGCCCCGCGCAAGCCGAGTATATCAACCGCGTCGGCGTCCGAGGGCGGCGACACGGCTTCGACAGTTTGGAGGAGACGGTCACAGTCCTCCCAGAAGCCGTTGGTGAATAAAAGTCGCGCATAACGCCCGGATATTTTCAGCAACTCCGCAGTGTTTCGCGTTTCGACCAGAAAAGCGATGGCGTTTTCCATGTTGAAACGCTCGCGCAAAAGCCAGTCGTGCGTTTCGCGCCATTCGCCACCAAAAGATCGCTCGGCATTCCGGTTGCCCTCGTCCGCGAAATACGTAGCGTGTTTTGCCTGTAACAGTGCTCTTTGCCGGTCGGGGCAAAGCGTTTCGGCAAAATCTCGCACGATTTCCAAACATTCCCATCGCGTGCTTTCGTCTCCTTCCGCGCCATTTCCGGAGTCGAATCGGGGATAAAACAGCCCATAGCGGCACAGTTCCTCCAAATCGGCGAGTAGCTCGGCGGGGGGCGCGTCCGATACCGCTTCGAGCGCGGACAAGTCAAAGCCCCCCGCGAATACCGAGACCGCGCCGAAACGCCCCTTGCTTCGCGCCGATAGCAAGTCCGTCGTCCACGAAAGGGCGGCACGTAACGACGAGTGGCGTTTTTCACGTCCGGTCTGTTCGGAGGAGGCGAGAAACGCCAATCGGTCTTTGAGTTGGCGCAATACTTCGTTTGCGCCGAGGCTCGAAACCCGCGCCGCCGCGAGCTCGATACTGAGCGGAATCCCTTCCAACAGGTCGCAAATCGCTCGCAAAACGTCCCCGTTACGCCCGGTGTCGCTCGCCGCAAAATCGGGGCGCACGGAGCGGGCGCGGTCCAAAAACAAAGCGAGTGCGTTCACCGAGGGAAGCGGATACAGCGGTAGCACTTGTTCGCGCTCGATTCCGAGCGGCGTTTGCGAGGTGACGATTAACTGTAGGTTCGCGCAATCGGACAGAAGGGCGGCAAGGGTGGGGGCGATATCGGGAATCTGCTCGACGTTGTCCAGCACCATCACTACCGGCGTGGGAAAGCGGACGATTTTCTCCAAAAGGGCGGGACGTATTTCTGGGGCGGGAACATCCGAGTCATCGGGAAGTGCGTTCCAAATCTCCTGTAGCACCGCGTCGCCGTCACGGGCGTTCGCCAGCGCGATGATGGGTATCCCGCCCGCCCTACCGATACCTTTTGCGCCGCGTACCGCTTCCTGCGCGAGACGTGTTTTGCCAATCCCGCCCATGCCGGTAAGCGTCAGCAGGGGCGACGGGTTGGCGAGAAACGCTCGCAACGTTTCGCGTTCGGCTTCGCGTCCGTGAAACCGCCTTGCCGCGTCCGAAGCGACGGCTTGCGCGGTGGAACCGGAAGAAACGGCGGGGCGCAACGCGGGCAAAGCGCGGTCGGGAAAGTGTTTAATGCAGTCGGCGCGAACCCGCCTTGCCGCGTCGTGCAATCCGAGCGAATCGAGCGAAAGGAACAGTTGCGTGAGCGTGTCGCCGTGCAACTGTTCCAGTTTGTCGCGCTCGGCGGACGACCAATTGTCGTAAAAGCCCGGTAGAAAGTCGCCTTTGTACAGCGCGGCGGCGGCTTCCAAATACGGCAGTTTTTCCGAAGGAGAACCGGCTTTCGCGGCGGTTCGTGCCGCTTCCTCAAACGCGGCGGCGTCGCTGACAAAGGACGAGAGTAGCGCGATCAGCGAGTTGTCCGGCGCGTGGAACGGGTCTTCACCGACCAATTTGCGGAGCGTGGAAAGTTCGTAGCGCAAACGGTTGCGCTGTTTTTCGGGGACTTCGTCGGGCCACAGCATTTCGCCCACGGCTTCGCGGGAATAGGTGCGACGCGGAAACGAGGCGAGATAGGCAAGCAACAAAGCACTCTTTTGTGTGCGAAAGCGTTCTAAGACCCGTTCCCCTTGAAGAAGTCGCAATCCCCCGAACGTTTCTATCCGCCAATTCATTCCACCGGTACGTTTCGCGCAAACCGGTACATATTCCTGCAGAGCAAATTACACCAACCGGGCAAAAGTCCCGGTTGGTGTAATCATGTCTTCTCTTTTTCCGGCTCGATGGCGTCTGACCGGCAGAAACAGTCATCGTCACCCTGTTTGCATCCTACCCGCACAATGGATCGCCCTGCTCTCGGTCGCTGTGGGAGCCGCTTGCGGGAAAAGTTCTGCGCTCTCCCCACAATAAGCAGTTTACAACCGGTGCGTTTGCAAAGTGTTGGCAAAGAGCGGAAATGAAAAATAAAAGAAAAAGTATTTTATCGGTTCTGCCGTGCGTCGGTGAGCGGCTTCATGCTGCCGGGCGACCCTTTCAAGGGAAACGGGGAAGCCTTCTGATTCAAGCGCGGCTAATTGCTACCGTCCAACACGGCATAGTCCAGATGCGCGGTGATTTCGTGTCCCAGTTCGGGAGGGTATCCCGCGTTCGTCAGGGCGATACGGGCGCGGCGCACCACGTTTTCCTCGTCTTTGCCCCAAGCCCCGGCGCGTTCCCCCAGTAGCGTCGTATAACGGTGTAGCAGTTCGTCCAGCGACATAATCAATTCGCCGGTCGCGGAAAGCGGCGGGGTATTCGGTTCGTTTGTCACGGTCATATCGGTCTCCTGACCATGCTGTACCGCAACCAATCCTTTTTTCAAACCGTTAACGGGTGTTTGCCGCGCCGAGATAGCGGTAATCAATATGCGCCCGCACTTCGCGGGATAACTGGGGGGCGTGTCCGGCGCGAGTTAGCACATCGCGCACCTGTCGCACGGTGCGTTCTTGGTCGGCGTCCCATTGGTCTCCGCTCGCCGACGAGATCAGTTCCACATAGCGGTTCAAAATCAGCGTCAGTGCGCCGGATAATTCGGTTTGTGCGTCGTTATTCATTGTTTTGTTTTCCTTCTTTTAGCACTTGCGATATAATCGCTTGTTGACGCCGCTTCTGTGTGCGTCGTTTCGCTTGCAAATCATACAATTGTAGGAGCCGTTTTTTATCCATGATTCCCGATGCCGCCATCGCTTTTTTACAGAAACTCATCGAAACCCCGTCGCCGTCCGGTTTTGAAGAAGCCAACGCCGCCCATTACCGCGAATACCTGACCCCCTTCGCCGATTCCCTGACCACCGACCGACACGGCAACACCATCGCCGCCGTGAACCCCGATGCCCCTGTGCGCGTGATGCTGTCCGGTCACATTGACGAAATAGGGTTTATTATTCATCACATCGCCGACGAAGGCTACTTGTATTTTCGCCCGATTGGCGGACACGATAGCGTAGTCGTGGTCGGTCAGCGCGTTTCCGTTCACACCAAAACCGGTGTCGTTCCCGGCGTTATCGGCAAAAAGCCGGTGCATCTGCTCACGTCCGACGAGCGCGACAAGGGCAAAGTCGAACTGCACGATTTGTGGATTGACTGCGGCGTCACCGGGGGCAAGGACGAGATTATCGCCGCCGGGGTCGCGCTTGGCGACTGCGTGACCTACGCGGTTGGCTACCAACCGCTTCTCGGCGGCAACGTCGCCGCCCGCGCTTTCGACAACCGCATCGGGGCATGGGTGGTCGCCGAAGCGTTGCGCCGCGTCAGCGAGATGAACCCGCAGGTCGGCGTTTTCGCGGTCGCCACGGTGCAAGAGGAGATAGGCTTGCGCGGAGCGCGAACCGCCGCCTACGGCATTGACCCGCATATCGGAATCGCCGTGGATGTGTCGTTCGCCACCGATTATCCTTCGATGGACAAGCGCAAAGTGAGCGAACTCAAACTCGGTAAGGGACCGGGGATCCTGTTCGGCGCGAACGCCAACCGCAAGTTATCCGACTATCTCGTGAAAACCGCGGAAGGCGGCGAAATCCCGTACCAAATCTCGGTGGCGGCGGGCGGAACCGGCACAGACGCGAACGCGATTCAGATTAACCGCGCCGGTGTGACGACCGGCTTGGTAGATGTGCCGCTTCGCTATATGCACACGCCATGCGAAATCATTAACTTAAGCGACGCCGACAACGCCGCGCAACTTCTCGCCAACGCTTGCGCCGGATTTACGACCGAAGATAACTTCATCCCGTAATGAGTAGCCGTACCCCCCCGCCGACAACGAAAAGTGCGCCGCGCCCGGTCGGGGGCGGGGGGGCGTGGTTCGGATTATCCACGTTGTCGGCAACCCTGCTCGCGTTCTGCTTCCCGTTCGCGTCGGCGTGGTGGCTGGCGTGGTTCGCGCTCGCGCCGCTCTACTACGCGCTTCTTTCCGTGCGCGGCAATCCGCTTGCCGGGGCGGGGTGTGGGGCGGCGTTCGGGTTTACGCTACACATCGTCGGGTGCAAGTGGATGGACGCTCTCGGAGTCGTGCCGTGGGTCGGGGTGTCGGTGTTTGAAAGTGGGGCGTTCGCGGTGTTCGGTGCGGTGGCGGCGTTCGCGCTGTTCCGTCTGCCGGGCGTGGTGCGCCCGCTGTTCTTCGCCGCGCTCTGGACAACGCTCGAATACGTCCGAACGCTGGGCGTGATGGCGTTTCCGTGGTTCCCCTTGGCGGCGACGCAGGTTCCGGTTCTGCCGATGGTGCAAATCGTCGCCGTCACGGGGCAATGGGGCTTGTCGTTCGCGGTCGCGGTGGTCAATGCGCTCGTCGTCGAAGCCGTGGTGGCGCGGCGAATGAAAGACGCGCCGATGTTCAAACTCGCGGCGACGGCGGCGGTCAGTGTGCCGGTATTGCTTGCGGTTGTCGGAAGCATCAGCCAATCCCTTGTCGCGGCGCAGGACACGATGGACGAGAGCAACTTGCCCGGCAACACGCGCACCATCGCGCTGATTCAAGGCAACGTTGGCAAAATCGCCGACAATGCCGAGCAAACAGACTACCGCGAAACCGCGCTACAAACCTATCTGCAGATGACGCGGGTCGCAGTAGCCGAACCGCGTGACCGCCGGATGGAGGAGGTGGATTTCGTCCTCCTCCCCGAAGCCGTTTTGCCCGGCTTTCTGCTCCGCGACCCGAACGTCTTTCTCGCCGTGACCGCGCTCGCCCGCGAAACCAACACCGATA
>JACMIU010000537.1 GCA_014380985.1 Armatimonadota bacterium
GTTGCCCCTGCTTCTCGCGGTGTTTGCCCTTGTATCTGCCCCCCTGCGCGGCGACAAAGCATTGTTCGCGCTTCTTGCGTTCCTTGCACTGCTTGTCGCTATGGGAACCCCGCTCAACCGGTTGCTGTTCTACGCGGTTCCCGGCTACGCGTCGCTCGCCAATCCGGCGCGGGTGCTGGGCGTGTGGGCGTTCGCGGTTGCCGCGCTCGCGGCGTTCGGGGCGCAGTCGTTGCTGGATAACAAAATCGCGCCCGCCACGAAAACACGCGGCGCGGCAATTGCATTGGCGACGGTTCTGCTGGTTGCCGCTTGGGGCGCGAGCGGCGCGGCGGCGTGGGCGGGAGACGCGGTGGCGCAGGTCCCCTTCACGGATTTGATGACACAGGCGACGCCCGGCTTGATGGTCGCCGCGCTACTACTTACGTTATCGGTGGGGCTTCTTTTTATCGCGCCGGGCATGGTGGCGAAAAAACCGGCGTCCTCCGCCGCGCTACTTTTGGGAATGATTCTGCTTGTTGTCGCCGACCTTGCGCTCTGGGGATACAACTACAACCCGTCATCGAAGCCGGAACGGGTGTATCCGGTGACACCGGGAATCGCATGGCTACAGAAAAACGCACCTGATGCTCGAATCGCCGTGATTAACCGCGACTGGACTTTGGGGCAAACCGCGCCAAAGTACGCCGCGTTTCCGCCGAACGCGCTCACGGTGTACGCCCTCCATGACATTTCCGGCTACGATTCGCTGTTTCCGAAAGCGTCGAAAGAGTTGGTGCGGGCGGCAGGCGGGGGCGAGGAGACGTCACCTGCCGCGAACGGCAACATGGTTTTTGTGAAGCAACTGGAGACGGCGCGAAACTTGGGCGCACGGTATATCGTGCTTGCTGGAGATTCGCCTGTTGATACGACCGGATACGCGGAAGCGTATCGCGGCGACGATTTGCTGATTTTGGAGAGCGGAGTGCCGGGGGAACCGGTTATTGCTCCCCCGTCCGTTCCCGGTTCCTTGCGAATCGGGATAGGTTTGGCGATGCTCGCGGGGCTGACTCTTGCGGGCGGCATTGCCCTGCAAGCCCGCAAGCCGTCTTAGTGCCGGGTGACGCTCAGGGATTCGCGGGCGTCTTCCACCGACTTGTGCATGGTGAACACGCGGTTCAAGCGAATCACCGCCAGCATCCGAGCCACCGAGGGCTGACACGCCGCCAAGTGAACACCACCGCCGCCACGAAGGCGCAAGGTTTGCATTGCCGAAATGAACGTGCCGTAGCCGGTGGAATCAATAAAAGACACCGCCGACATATCCACCACGATGGCAGCGCAGTCAAGGTCGGTCAGACCGTTGTTGATGGCTTGCTTCAGCACTCCGACGGTGTGCATATCCAGTTCCCCGCGCAGTTGCAGAAATAGGTAGGCATTTTCTCGCCATGCGGAGACGAATAGAGGCGGCATGGGTTCGGTGGGCGACTCGATTTCACGATTATTAGTTAGTGTTTGCATAAGATTCTCCAATTAGTATACCGCTTGCAATAGTCGTGCCAAAAATGTCTTTTGTTGGTTCTATCGCTTTTTATTTTTGTAAAAACAGACGTATCCGTATGATTACCTGCCAGAAAGACTGCTTCAGCGAACGGGACAAGGCTTTCGAGAGCGATTCCTCGTGTCCGTGAAGCACCCGTGCGCCCGGCACGAACGTACCGGCAAAGCCATCCTGAAGCAGTTTACCATAAAAAGCGTAGTCCTCCACTTGCGCGATGTCGGGAAAGGGAAACCGTTCCCAAAGGTCGCGCCGCGTCGCCATGTTGCAACCTAAGACTGTGCAAAGCCGCGTGATACGCACCGGTTTGGCGTTCTTTCCGGCGTCGTAGCCGTACAATTTTTGGCAAAAATGCTCGACGGGGTTTCGCAAACCGGGGGGCAGGGTTTGCGCCCCCCATGTCGCGCCAATGCTTTCGTCGGTTTCCATCGGCACGAGGAGACCCATCAGCCAGTCGGTTCCGATAGGGATGGCGTCGCCGGAAAGTCGCACGATGTACTTGCCCGTGCCGTGTGCCGCGCCGAGGTTATAGGCGCGGGCGTAGCCAAAGGCTTCGGGCGCGATTTGGACGAGTTTCGCACCGTGTTCGCGCACGACATCCAAAGCCCCGTCGGTCGAGCCGCTATCTACCACCACGGTCTCGAAACGCGAAACGCCCCGTTGCGCCGCGAGTGCGGGCAGGGAGCGTTCCAGATACGTGCGCTGATTTTTCGTGATAACAACAACCGTCACGGTCACATTGCTGGTGCGGTTCACACGTTTTGCAGGGCTTCTTCCGGCGACGACGAATCGTTCGTGATACCGGTGACTACCGGGGATTCGGCGGTCGCGTCTGCAACAGATGCGGCGTTGCCGTCGAGGTGATTGTCGCGCAGTGCGACGAGAATCAGATCGGGATCGGAAAGCAGTTCCATCCCGGCGGGCAATTCAAGGTCGGAGGCGTGCTTGATGTCGCCAACCTTCATCGCCGACACGTCGAGCGTCAGGCTACCGACAAGGCTTTCCGGCAGGGCGGAGATTTCCACCGCGCCGTTTACGGTGTCCAGATAACCGACGTTATTGTGAACATCGGCGGGTTCGCCAATTACTTCCACGGTGACACTGGCTTTTTGCGTTTCGGTCGCCGAGATGACGTGTAGCCCGACATGGCGGAAGCGGTTGGTAAGCGGTTCCATTTCCATCTCGATGAGGCGGGCAAGGACGCGACCGGGCTTGTCGGTGATGGACAGGTCAATCAAGGTATTTTCGCCGGTTTCCGCGCTTAAAACACGCATAATATCGGACGCGGACAAAATCACGGACGCGGACTTTTGTCCCTTGCCGTACACGGACGCCAAAACGCGCCCTTCTTTACGCAAGGTTTTCACCGCGCTTTTGGTCATGTCATCCGGGCGGGCTTGCGCGGTGACGGCAATATGTTTCATAAAACAAAAAACTCCTCGAAAGTCAAAAATGGTTGCAACCTTATAGGGTATCGTGAAACCGGGCGTTTGTAAACGGCTACGGAAAAAAGGCGCGAAAAAATATCCCGGTCACAACGGATGCGACCGGGACATATCATAAGCGGCGGTGTTTTTATTTTCCGCGGCGGCGCAGGGCGATACCGGCGAGCGGCACACCCGCGCCGAGCGCGAGTAGCGTGATGCTTCCGGCTTCCGGCACAACGGCGACCGTACCATAAAGGCGCATTGCTATCCCCCCGTTGCTATTTGTGCCGTTGATGACGATGTTACGACCTACGGCTTGATCGAAGTTCAAATCCCCACGCTCTGCGCCCACGGCTCCGTCACGGAAGTAGCCACCGCCTGTACTCATCAGGTTCAATCCGCGGGAACCCACCGTAGGAGCATTGCCCGCCCTTAAAGCCGAGGTCAAGTCATTGGCAACCACACCGGGTGTCGCCGCCGCACCGGAATAGTTGACGCCGATACCGTTTGTTGTCGGATTGGTGAACGAGACTGTGCTTGGTAGCACCAACTGATAAAAGTAGATGGTATTGGTACTAAATACAAAATTGTCTGCAGTGAACGTGGTTCCATTAGCCAGATTCTGTGCATCTACAATTTGTTGGCGGACATCCACGGAAGTCGCCGCGCCTATCGGGTTGGCGAGTACCGGAGTACCAGCGGTTGCGGAGGTGTCATCATAAAAAC
>JACMIU010000538.1 GCA_014380985.1 Armatimonadota bacterium
GCGATTTCGTAGGTCGCAAAGTTCGCGTGGACGGCGACGGGGAAATGGACGCAAAGCAGGGTCTGTTTCTCGTGCCAATCCACCACGGTTTGAACCTCATCGCGCGGCGAATGGGCGAACAAAAACAGGTTCTGCGTGACCGTGGAGGCGCGGAAAGTTCGGATAACACGAATCCCGGCACGAACCGCGCCGTTCTCCGTTACCGCGAAACTTTCCACGGTCGCCGTACCCGCCATATCGGTGCGCGAATCCAGCGCGGCGGCGTCAATATTCCACGCATCGTAACTCGCGGGCGCGTCGGCGTAGACCGTGAGGACGTTGCCGCGTCCCCCGTGCGCGATTACCTCGCGCTCGCGCACCGCGTCGGGGTCGTCATCGTCGCCGTCGCCGATTTTATGCACAAAAGACACCACCTCACCATGATCATTGACGGTGACGCGGGCAAACTCGTTCTCCAGCACCGCCCCGTCGCCAGCAACTTCCGCCGTTACCGTGGTCTCCTCCGCCGCGCCGCTCGCCTTGAACGCCCCGATGGTCTGATAGCCCATTGCCCCGACGTTCGTGAGAAGCACGAGATAATCGCGGTTGCCCTTCTTGTCAACGCTAACGAACTGCGAGGGCAGAATCGCCCCCGTATCGTCGCCGAACTCCAGAGCTTTGACCACCGTCGCCGGAACCGTGACCCGCACCACGTCCGACGGGCGCAGAATATCGCTCGGATTGGCGACCACAAACGTATCCTCGCGCACCACGATTCGCGCCGCGATAGCCGCCAGCGCGTCCGTGAGAACGCGGTTCCCTATTTCGGCGACGCGAGCGAAATCGGCGCGGGCATCCTCCACCGCCTCGGCGATAACCGTTCCCGCAAGGATGTCGTGGAACTGATTCGTGAGCAGAACGCGCCACACCGCGCCCAACTCCTCGGCGGGATAGGGGACGCCCGCCTCGATTTCGGCGACACACGCGAAGATTTCGGCGTTCCTAAGTAGCGTTTCGCAAACGCGATTCGCCCGCTTGAGCCACCCCTGCGACGTTAAAGCCCCGCGATGGTTTTCTAAGTAAAGCTCGCCGCGCCACGCGGGAAGGTTATCGGCGTTCGCGCCAAGCCGGTCGAAGAACTCATCGGCGCGTCCCCAATCGCAGACGGGAACCCCGGCGATTCCGCACCCAAAACGCGCCACCATCTCCGCCATTTCCCGCGTCGCGCCCCCGCCGCCGTCGCCATAACCGACGCAGTACAAGATTTCGCCGTGAACGCCCGCGTGCCGGTAACGTTCCACCGCGCCGCGCACCTGCTCAACGCCGGTGGTGCTACGGTATGTCGCCACAGTGCGTCCCAGTTGCGGATGGTAATCGGGCGCGGTCAGGAAATGCGCGATGACTTCCGAACCATCCACGCCGCGCCACCGGAACGTGTCGTGCGGAAAGGCGTTCGTGTCGTTCCAAGAAAGTTTCGCGGTGAGCAAGTACGGAACGTCCGCGCTGCGGAGCAGTTGCGGAAGGCTCGCGCCAAAGCCGAACGTATCGGGAAGCCACGCGATGTTGCTCGCCACGCCAAACTCGCGCTTGTAAAACGCTTGCCCGTGAAGCAACTGCCGGACGAGAGACTCGCCCGACGGGATTTGAACGTCCGCCTCGACCCACATAGCCCCCGTGGTTTCCCAACGCCCCTCCGCGACCCGCGCCTTCACGCGCTCCCACAAATCGGGGTAATCGCTCTTACAAACGTCGTACAGGAACGGCTGACTCTGCGTGAAGCGGAAGGCAGGGTACTCGTCCATCAGACGAAGCGCGGTCGCCCATGTCCTGCCGACCTTTTTGCGCGTATTCGGCAACGCCCAAAGATACGCCAAATCAAGGTGCGAATGCCCGACGCAGACGACGCGCACGGGCGGAAGCGGGGGGATTTCCGCGCCGTCGTCAGTGAGACGACCGAGTTGCGCGGTGATAGCGCGGTCGTAGCCGGTGCGCGTCGCGTCGCGGTCGGTCAGCACCAAGTCCGCGCTCTTCAGAGAAATATCCACGCCGACAGTTCGTGCGTAAACCTCAATCAGCAGGTCGTGCGTCTCGCCCCCGGTCGCGCAATCGTACAGCAAAACGTCGGCGTGGTTGTAGTCCAACGCTTGATACGGCTTCCCGTCCACGAAAAGAAGCGGTTCGCCCCCGGTAATCACAATATGCAAGCCGACGCGCCCGCCCGCCCATTCAGCAGGAACCGTCACGGTCGCGGAGAAAAACGAGCTCGCCGCCTTATCGGTGTACGCGAAACCGGGCTTCACCACGCGCCCAACGGATTTCGGCTTCTCGTCCGACGCACGGAAGCGAATCGGCTTAATCGGAACACGCTCGGAATAAATATCAGCCACGGATTATTCGGCGTCCCCGTCCGCGCCCGCGTCGTCGCCGTTCACTTCCAGAAGCCAATCGGGAATATCGAGCGGCTCGCCAACGCGGTCGAACTCGCCCGCCTCAAGGCGTAGCGGCAGTTGCGCCGCCGCCTTCGCCAGTACCGTTTCGAGCGTCTCCTCGTCCGCAGTTTCATCCAGCACGGAATATTCGGAAAGCAGCCGTACACCGTAAGCGTCGGCAAGAATCACCGCCCACGGCAAATCATCCTCGCCCGACACATCCCAAACCGTCGCCGCGTACCCCGTGGTGTCGTTCACATACGCGAGCGAACACTCCACCTCGTCAAAGTCGTAGCGCGGGTCTTCCGGCAAAAGTTCGAGCCAGTTCAGCGCAACCGGAACCTCGTTCTCGGTTTCCCACTCGCCGTACTCCACCGCCAAAACGTTCGGCATCCACAAAAACGCGGTTTCCCACTGAGCAAACGCCTCACCATCGGACTCGTCATAAATCGCCATGCGCTGATTGTACCCGCCCGACGCCACGAAACGCAAAAGTGAACGGCTACGCGGCGATACGCGCCTCTAACTCGCGGAAAAGCCGGTCGCACTCCGGCAACGCGGCGCGAACCGTGGCAACGTTTACCGCTTGTAGGAGAGCGCAACCGTGCGCGATTTTCTTGTAGCCGTCTTTTTTACCTTTAGTGGTATCCTTGATGGCTCGTTCCAGACCACTCATCACCGCGTCCTTTGAAACGCTTTGTAGGTCGGCGTTTTTCGGTAGTGCGTTCGGGTTAAAGCCGTTGCCGTAAAACGTCGTGATCGCGACGCGGTCGGCGATAAGCCACGTTTCCATTGTGGTGATCATCAGGAAGCACCACGAATCGTCCACACCGTCGGGACGTCCCCACCCATCGCCTTGCCGCTTCGCCAAATGTTCCCAGTTGCGACAAACAGGGTTAGCGCATTTTTCCGGCAACGCCTCTTCGGCGTCAACGAGCAGTATGTTCCAATCGTCGGGCGACTGCTTCAACGCTGTGCAAAAGTCCTTGTACGCCTCCAAACGCCCGCCACAGGGAATGACACCATGCCACTTAAACTGCCCACCGCTCTGCCGCACCAAGTCAACCAGCGACGCGAAAAACGCGCCGAACCCCCGACGGAAACTGCTTTTGCTCAAGTCATCCGCGCCCGCGCCCTCCACAA
>JACMIU010000054.1 GCA_014380985.1 Armatimonadota bacterium
CTTTCCCCCCTCGTAAGGAGAGAATGGGTTTGTTTTGGTTGCATTTGGGCTTGCGGTGTTACTCGCTACGGCAACGCTTGCCGCGCCCCCCGCGCCGCCGACAGCCAAAACTCCCCCTTTCTCTCCTTCCGAGGGGGGAAAGGGGGCAGGGGGAATAGGGGGGACTTCGCCTACCTACTGCGTCGCGTTCTCGCCTGATGGCAAACGGCTCGCCGTGGGCGGGTACAAGCGCGTGTCCGTGTACGACACCGAAAGCGGCAAGCGTGTTCTGCAGTTCGTGGCGGGCGCGGACGCCGTTCGCGCCCTCGCGTGGTCGCCCGATGGCAAGCGGATCGCGGCGGGGTCGGGCGTTCCGGCGATGGGCGGCACGGTGATTGTCGTGGACGCGGCGACGGGAAAGCCGACGCGAACCCTCGATAAACACGCCGATACGGTGGAATCGCTCGCGTTTTCCGGCAACACGATTCTTTCCGCCGCCGACGATGAAACCGTGGCGATTGATGATTTAGCGACCGGCAAAACCGTTGGCACTTTGCGCGAACACGTTGGGCGTTGCCTGTCGGTGGTCGTTCCCGGCAAAACGTCCGCCGATGATGGCGGCGCGATTTTCGTCACGGGGGGCGCGGACAACATGGTCAAGGTTTGGGACGCGGACAAGCGGCGCGTTGTCGTCAACTTCGATCAGGCGACCGCGCCAGTGTGGAGCGTCGCCGCGTTTAATCGTGCCGGTCGGTTCGTCGCCGCGAGCGCGGACGGGCATTTGCGCTGGCACAACGTTCGCACCGAAACCGAGCGGCAACTCCCGAACGGCGACAAAGAGCCGATTGTGCCGCCGAACGGCGAGCCACAGCCGCGTTCCGGCTACATTGAGCGCGATATTATGGCGCACGAGGGCGGGGCGTACAGCGTGGCAACGTCGCCGACCGACGCCTTTTTGGTCAGCGGCGGCGCGGACGGCAAGGTGATCGTTTGGCGCAACGACGGCAACAAGGTGCGCGAGTGGACGGATTCCGAGCGCGATATTACCGGCGTCGCAGTGTCGGCGGACGGCAAGCGCATCGCATCGGCATCGCTGGATGGCGTGGTGCGTGTTTACGACGCGGAAAAGGGCGCGGCGATGTGGCGGTTTCCCCTGCCCACGCCCGACGCGGTTGGCACGGGAACCGGCTTGACGGCGACGTACTGGAATAACACCAAGATGGAAGGTGCGCCGCTACTGTCTCGCGTCGAGGGGGGCGTTGACTTTGTTTTAACCGGCGACGCACCGATTCCCGGCGTGCCGAAGGAGCAGGTTTCCGCCCGCTTTGAAGGCTTCTTCGAGGCTCCTGCGGGCGGCAAGTACACTTTTATCACCCGCGCCGACGATGGCGTCCGGCTGTTCGTCGAAGGCAAGGCGGTGATTGACGCATGGACGGATCGCGGCACGACCGAAGACCGGACGAAGGAACCCATCGCGCTGAAGAAGGGGCAACGGGTAGCGATTCGCTTGGAATACTATCAGGGCGGCGGTAGCGGCGAGATTCATTTATTAGCCGAACGCAAAGGGAAACCCGCACAAACGATAGCGAAAGGGCAGCTGCATCCGGTCAAGAAGCCCTGAAAGCGTTGCGGGACGCGGTATAATGAGGGCATGGAAACCGCTGTAGAGAACGTCGCCCCCGCTATCGAAACCGACGCGCCGCCGAAGCCGAAGATTGACCCCGCCGACGCGCTGACCGTGGTTCCGCGCCTTCTTGCCGGATTCTTTTTGGGCGGGCTTGCCGTGATGTACGTGGTCGCGGGCAACTGGATGATGGTCGGCTTTCTCGGCGTGTCGTCCGCGCTTCTCATCTACTGGGGCTTTCGCTTGATTAGCAAGATGCGCGGCGAAAACACCGCCTATATTGCCTATCGCGCCGCCGAGGAAGCCGCCGAACGCGCACGAAAGGCGAACCGCTAACGTGTTGTCCTCCTTCATGCGCCCGCGCCCTACGAACCGCAAGCCGCTCACGCCCGGCGACCCGCGCCTTGTGGCGACGTACCGCTTTCAGTTTTTCGTCTATGGCGTCCGGCACGTTTTGGGCGCGGCGTTCTTCGCCTTTCTCGCGTGGCAAGCCTTTTCGTTCGCCGAGCCGCTTTTGGGGTATGCTGTTTCCGCGTTCGGTGCGGTCTATACGGTTTTCGTTTCGCTAAACCTTGTGAAACTGTTCCGCGCTTGGCGCACGAATGAAGCAATTGGGCGCAAAAAAGGACAAGAATAAATGCAAGTCATCACGGCTCTTTTGGTGGAAGAAGTTCGCAAGCACGAAACCGGCGGCGTAGACCTGCTCGGTTTGTTCGAGGACATCTACTTAGACGAAGTGCCGGTAAAATTGGAATCCATCAGTTTGTATGTTGACCTTGCACTGTCCGCCGAAGACAAGGGCGTAGCGCATACGGTGGAGTTTGTTCTTGTGACGCCCGCCGGTAAGCCCGCGAGCGAATCCACGAAGATACGCTTCACGGTTCCGACGCACGCCGAGTTTCCCCGCGATTCGGCACAATTAGACTTGGTGCTGTTCGAGCAAACGCTGGAAACATTCGGCACGTATCACGTCGAGATTCGCAAAGATGACCGCGTTTTGCGCCGCGTCCCGCTTCACGTATCGGCGAAGACCGAGTTCGGCGCGGTCGCCGGAGCGCAGTCTCAGTTTGAGCAACCGGTTTGATGGGACAACACGATGCCAAAACTAACAATTGACCTACCAGAA
>JACMIU010000539.1 GCA_014380985.1 Armatimonadota bacterium
CCGCCGTCAAGGGGTATGCCAAGCGCATCCACGACGCGCCCGATTAGACCTTCGCCGACGTTGACTTCATCAAGGTTGAGAGCCATGCCCATCACGCCGCCGGGGAACTCCAACAGTTCCGCCACGGCGCAGTCGCGCAAGCCGTAGACGCGGGCAACACCGTCGCCGACTTGAAGCACGGTTCCTACACCGACTTCCTCGACTCCGGCGGAAAAGTTCGTAATTTGCCGCTCTAAAATTGCGGTTATTTCATCGGGTCTTACTGATGCCATAAGTTATTTTCTCGCTAACAGTTCGTCGTGCAGTCGGTCTAATTTACCGCGCACGGAATCGTCTAAAACGGTGTCGCCGATTCGCACCAACACGCCGCCGAGTAGCGACGGGTCTACCTCGGTGGAAAGTTCGATGCGCTTGCCGGTGCGCTTTTCAAGGGACACTTGAAGCGCGGACACCTGCGCGGGCAGAAGCGGTTCGGCGGTCACGGCGGTAGCGCGGGCGATATTGTCGCGCTCGCGGATGATACGTTCGAGTTCGGTTGCCACGTCGCCGAGCAGGTCAAGGCGTCGCTTTTCGGTGAGCAGGTGGATAAAGCCGATGGTTTCGGGCTTGGCGTCGTTCTTCAGAACTTCCGCCAGCACCGACTTCTTGCGCCCGGTGGTCACATTCGGCTGGTGCAGGAGCGCGGTCAGCATGGCGTTCCCGGCAACAATATCGGCGGCGCGGCGCAAATCATCCCGTGCCGCGTCCGCCGACAACGTCTTATCCACGACGGCGAGATACGCGGCGGCATAACGCCGGGCAACGGATTCTTCGCGCATGGTTTACGCCTCGCCCTCTGCCGTGGAGTCCGTTTTTTTGCGCGGCGCACGGGGCTTCTTCGGCGCGGCGGTGACATCCGGCGCGGATTCGGCGACGCCGGTAACTACCGTTTCCGGCACACCCACAAGCGTTTCCGCGACCGTTTCCGTCGCCACTTTCGGCGCGGCGTCTGCCGATTTGTTGGCAACGGCGGTAGCGACGGCGGCGACCGCCGCCACTCCCGCCGCAACCGCTCCGGCGAGAAGCGTGGAACCGGTGCCGGGCTTCGGCGTTTCGACCGGGGTAACGACGGCAACTGGCTCTTTAGCAAACGTCACGTTCTGCGTTTCGGTCACTGCCGGTTTCGCGTAATCCGGGGCGGGTGCGCCGCCCGACGTGATAAAGTCGTCAACAAGTCGGCGCGAACGCGCTTCGTCCAAGTTGCTTCCGATAACCCGTTCCGCCGCGCCGATAGCAAGGTCGGCTACCTGCGAGCGAAGGGTAATCATCGCCTGTTCTTTTTCGCGCTCTACTTCGGCTTCGGCGCGGGACACGAGTTCGTGAGCGCGGCTGTTCGCGTCGGAAAGCACCGAATCGCGGGTAGACTGCGCTTCCTTGATCATGTTGTTGATGCGGTCGCGCCCTTCGGCTTCGATAGCGGCGAGTTGCGCCTCGTACTCGGATTTCAGCGACTGCATCTGACGCTGGTCGGCGTCTAACTGATCGTAGGTTTTCTGAATATCGCCCTGCCGCTCCTCGATCACCTTGCCGATGGGCGTGAACACCATTTTGTTCGCCGTCCACAGAAGAAGACCGAAGCCCAGAAAGTTGACGAGCCAGACACCGGGGTTAAAGTTTAAGTTGGTTAGAATCTCTTCCATAAGTTTCGTCCGCGAGTAGCCGTGACCACTCACCCCCCAACCCCCTTTCCCGAAAAGCCGGAAAAGGGGGAGCCGGAGGGGACGGCGCGTTGCCCCTAACAGTCCGCCGCTCGCCGTAGGCAGGTAGCGGAACGGGGCGCGATTTTACTGAACGCCGCCTGCCGCCGCCGCGCCACGCGCCATTTCGACCGCTTGTTCGGTGGAAATCGAGGGGAACTTGCTCGACAGGATGAAGAACATCAGTAGGGCGTAGATAACGAGCGATTCGATCAGCGCGAGAGCGATAATCATAGCGGTTTGGATTTTACCCGCCGCTTCCGGTTGCCGTGCGATACCTTCGAGTGCCGCCGCCGCCGCGTTTCCTTGACCGATACCCGCACCGATAACCGCGATAGGCAGACCGATTCCGGTAGCAAGAGCAAGCATTCCTAAGTAAAACATAATTTCTCTCCGTGAGGAAATATCCTCTGTTGCCGCATGATTCGCTCACGGGGCAAAGCGTATTTTCAAATCAGATTGTTCAAATCAGGGACTAATGTGCCGGAACGTGCGCTCCGAACTCATCTTTAATATCGTCGTGTGCCGCCCCGTGTCCGTGGTCATCATGGTCGCCGATGGACAGAGCGATGTAGGCACAGGTCAAAATCGAGTATACCGCCGCTTGTACTAAACCGCCGAACACGCCGAATACGAGCATCGGGAACTGGAACGGAATCAAGCCACCAACCGCGACAACGGCAAGCGACGTTAAAACCGCGATAACCGTTTCCTCGCCGAACACGTTGCCGAAAAGCCGGATGGAAAGCGAAACCGGCTTGACGAGTGCGCCGATGAACTCAATCGGGAACAGCAAGGGCGCAAGTGCCGGAATCGGGCCGCAAAAGTGCTTGAGCCAACCGCCGAAACCGTTCTCCTTGATGCCGACATAATTGACAATCAAAAACACCCAGAAGGAAATCGCCAGCGTCATCGTTAGGTTTGCAGTAGGCGCGGGAAGAAAGTGCCGCAGCTCGGTCGGATTGTGCGGATTTTTCACAAAAATCGTCGGCAGTACGCCCATCAGGTTAGCAAGAAGCACAAACGCGAACACGGTTCCGACTAATGGCGCGAACTTTTCGCCGCCTTCGCCAATCGCGTTGCGGCAAAAGAACGTGATGGACGCGATGCCCTGCTCCAAGAGCGTTTGGCGACGCGACGGGTTACGCTTTTTCGTGCCTTTCGACATTCCGAACAAACCGAACCCCAGTACAGCAAGCGCGATAACCAGACCGATGGCACTGTACCAACCCGCCGGGTTTTCGGCGAGCGGCGGCTTGATTTCTTCTTCGTGTGCGCCGACGCTGGCGTGGGTCTCGCCTGCACCGTGCGTTTCCGCTTGCGCTATTCGTATGGGTTTATCGTGTCGAACGTCAGGCATAATGGCTCCGAAAATTATTTGTTGGCTCGCGGTATGAGGAACGCTCCGAGACCGCGCAAACCGACTATCAGTTGTAGCAAAACGAATCCGCTGGCGAACGCGATAATTTTCGCTGTGTCGCCGGTGCGAATCACGAAATAGATTAGCACCGCCACCGCCGGATATTTTATCAGGGCGAACAGCAAAATCGCCGCTTTTCCGTTAAACTTTTTGGGCGCGTTTTCCGCGTCGCCTCGCCGGCTTGCCAGCACCGCGTCGGGGGTAAACACCCGGCGTACCACAAACTCAAAGCCCGCGAGTAGCACCGCACCGAGTGCCGCACCGCCGACAAACGGCAAAATCAGCGCGATCCGCCCGGTTCCGGCAAGCCCGACGGCAAAAAGGGCGACCACGATACCGAACACGCGCAGTGTCTGCGGAACAAACTGTGTCTCCCGCGCCGTATCCGTATTCGCCACGAACGCGGGCGATTCCTTCTCGCTGTCCTTTGCGGGCGAAAATGTTGGCACATCAGGTATTTGGCTTGCCATTTTTCGTTTACTCGTCGCGGTTCAATCGGTTCGTGACGCGAATCAGGTTGGCAAATCCGCTGAACACGCCGAGCATAAATCCCACAATCAATCCCCACGGCGGATCGGGCGAGCCGAATACAAACTTGTCGAGAACCCAGCCCAAGCCCGCCCCGACGCCGATACTGACCGCGAGCGAGATCCCGATGGTTCCGCCGACGCCCATGTTCCGCAGGTTTTGCGCCCCGCGCCCCGCGTTTGCCAACACCGATTTCGTGCCTTCGGGCAGGGGGTCGGTATCACGCCGCAAGTTCGGGCGGTTAAACGTTCCTTGCGGCGGGTCGGGCAAATCGCTTCTGCGCCCCGCCGTCACTTCTTCCGGCTTCGGGAATCGCGCCGCGATATTCTCCGCTTCCGCGTTTTCGCCCTCTGGTTCGCTATTCATTGTTTCACCTTTCGCGTAACTTGCTATCTACTGTGTTACCCGAAAAGCACGGTTTTGGCACGATGCCCGCCCCGCTCCGACTTTGTGCTTTTTTTCACGAACTTTGCTACGGCTTCAGTATAACACGCGGTTCGCGGGTTCGTCAATGCG
Organism: Armatimonadota bacterium; assembly: GCA_014380985.1. Classification (GTDB taxonomy): domain Bacteria; phylum Armatimonadota; class Armatimonadia; order Armatimonadales; family Armatimonadaceae; genus JACMIU01. The sequence goes on from JACMIU010000539.1 coordinate 4,201, forward strand.
TTTTGCTAATGATTCGCCGAAACATTATTCGTGTGCCGTGCCGCTTCGACAAGAACGAGTACGTCGTTGCGCCGACGCCTGTGAGCATATTCGAGCGCGGTAATACCGGTTTTGTCGGATAGCGAAATGTCCGCGCCCGCCGCTAAAAGTGCGGCAACAATGTCCGGGTTGGCTTTGCGGATAGCGGCGTGAAGGGCGAGTTTGCCTCGGTAAACCTCGTTCGCGTCCGCCCCGGCTTGGAGCAAGACGCGAACCGCGACCGCGTTTTCGTTTTCCACAGCGGTCAGCAGTGCCGGTTTGCCTTTCGCGGCAAGGAGCGGCGCAACATCCGCCCCAGCGCGAAGCAGAAACGCGAACGTTTTATCGCTACCTAACGCCCCGGCGAGCGGCGTTATACCACGCTTCGCGGTGGCTTCAAGGTTTGCACCCGCGTCCAAAAGCAGTTGCAATACGTCCACCGGGGCGCGGTTCGCGGCGGCGAAGTGAAGCGGCGTTTCGCCCTTCGGGGTTTGCGCGTGAACATTCGCCCCCGCATGGAGCAAGCCGCCTACCAAGTCCGCTGTGCGACGGTCTTGGTGTTCCCGCCCCGCTACCGCGTACAAAAGCGGCGTGTAGCCTTTGTCTGTGACCGCCTCAATCGCCGCGCCGTGCGCGATAAGAACCGGAATCGCTTCGGGAAAACTCCACCATGCCGCGTGGTGAAGCGCGGTTAAGCCGTTCTCGTCGCGGGCATCTATCTCCGCGCCCTGCGCCAAAAACTCCTCGACCACCGCCACGGCGTCGGGGGTTGGCACACGGACGAACTGCGCCACCGCGTCTGTGAGCGGCGTTCGCCCATGAGATCCGGTTTCGTGAATGGAGAACTCGACGTTTAGCAACAAACGGACGGTCTCCACGCTTTTCGACCGGGCGGCGTCCTGAAGCAGATTAGACTCGTTCGGGTATTGCTTCGGCGGACGCGGGTTGGCGCCGCGCTGAATCAATAGCGTGATCGCCTCGACGAAACCGCAGTGCACTGCGCTTTGTAGTGGCAGGAACTGACTCCAGTAGCCCCGTGCGTTCAGGTCGGCTCCGGCGTCTATTGCCTCCCGCACGGCTTCGATGTCGCGGTTCCAGATCGCGTGGTTCAATCGTTGCTCCGGCTTGTCTTGTGTGGGTTCCATACGATTATCCTTTCACCAATCGCGCCGCGTCCAGAAGCGACAGCAACCAATCCGTTTTGCGTTCGTGGGCTACGTCCACGGCGGTCGCGCCGGTTTTGTCCGGCAGAAGCGGGTTCGCGCCGCCTTCAAGTAGCGCGGCGATTACGTCGCGGAGTGGATACATCCGGCTCGCGGCAACGCAAAGCGGCAACCGTCCCCGATAGGCGGTGTTCGGATCGGATCCGGCTTCGAGCAGGGCATTTATCGCCACCACGTTCGCGTGTTCGGTTGCCGTCAGCAGGGCGGGTTTGCCAGACGCTTTTGCCAGCGTCTCGATGTTCGCGCCCACCGACAAAAGGTAGGCAAAGTTTTCCACGTTCGTCAGTGCCTCGCCGAGCGGAGTTCGCTTCGCCGCGTCCGCCGTGTTGACATCCGCGCCCGCGTCCACCAACTGCTTCAAAAGGGTGAGCGGCGCACCGGCGGCGAGAATCAGCGGCGTCGCGCCCTTGTTCTCCTTTTTCGGATCGCAAACGGCGTTGGGGTCGGCTCCCGCGTCAAGCAGTTGCGACACGACCGCGCCGAAATCGCCGCGCATCCCCCACCCCGCGTACTGAACGGCGTAGTGTAGAACCGTCATTCCGAGCGAATCAACGCTTGCGGGGTCGCCGCCGCACTCTAAGTGCAGGCCCACCATCGGCGCGTTTCCCCGGCTTGCCGCCAGATGTAGCGGCGTCGTGCCGTGGTCAATCGGCAGATTAGGGCTTGCGCCCGCGTTTAGCAGAAGCGTGGCGATGGCGAGTTGATCGCCCGTTTCGACGTGGGACGCCTCGTGCAGGGCATGACCGCCACGCTCCCTCTGCCAGCGCGGGTCGCACCCCGCCGCGAGAAACACTTGCACGATTTCGGGGTCGCCGCTATGCACCGCGAGGTGCAGGTAGTTGGCGTCGCCGGGAACGATTTTCGCGCCGCTATCGAGAAGAAGCCGCACCGTGTCGGCGTTGCCCCGGTAGGCGGCGACTAAAAGCGGCGTTCGGTTGATTTCGCCGACCAAGTTCGGGTCGGCTCCCGCATCCAAAAGTCGCCGTACCAAGTCGGTGTTTTGCGATTCAATCGCTTTGGCGAACGCTCGCGGCGTGGTAATCAGTGTTTCCGTCATGCGGGTTGCCCTTTCGCTTGCCGCGCCGTTTCCGCCGCTTCGAGGAGTGGCAGAATCGCTTTTCGGCGACGTTTGCGAGCCAAGTCCAGCGCGGTTACGCCGTCTTTACCCGGTAGCAGATGGTTCGCGCCCGCCGCGAGTAGAGCGGCGACCGCGTCAGCGTTCGCCTTTGCCACCGCCGCGTGAAGCGGGTATTTGCCCCGGTACGCTTTGTTCGGGTCGGCGTTCGCGGCGAGTAAGGCTTGTACCGCGGGGGCGTTACCCCGTTCCGCCGCCGTGAGCAACAGCGGCTTGCCCGTCGCCTTTAGAAGCGGCGATAAGTCCGCGCCCGCCGCAAGCAATGCCGCGAAGTTTTCGGCGTTCGTAATCGCTTCGGTGAGCGGGGAACGTCCCACATTATCTACAAAGTTCGGGTTCGCACCCGCCGCGAGCAGAACCGCGACCACGGCAACCGCCGCGTGGGACGCGGCGAGGATAAGTGCCGTCGCGCCGCTACCCAGTCCCCGTGCGGGCGAGTCGGCGGATGCCCCCGCCTCCAGCAACGTCTGCGCCGTTGCGCTCGTTGTTCTGTGTTTGGCGCGGCTATGTGCCGAAAAGTGAAGCGGCGTAAAGCCGTGGACGTTGGCGGCGTTCGGGTCGGAGCCGTGCCGTAGCAGGAGCCGCACCAGTTCCACGTTCGCGTTTTCCGCCGCCCAGTGGAGCGGCGTGACGCCGTAGTCGTCCACCGCGCACGGGTTCGCTCCGGCCGCAATCAACCGGGCGACGATACGCGGTATGCCGGTGTCGATAGCCGCACCCGCGTAAACCTCGCACCGCGCCGCGTAGTGGAGCGGAGTTTCCCCCGCTTTGTCCCGCGCTTCAGGATCGCTTCCCGCCGCGAGGAGAAGCCGCACCGATTCCGCGTTTCCCGACTGTACCGCATGGTGAAGGTAGGTTGAATCGTTAGGGAGACGTTCGCCCCGGTGAATATCCGCGCCAAGTTTCAGCAGGGCGCGTATGGCGTTCGACTTGCCGCGCTCTGAGGCGTAGCGTAACGGCGTCCATCCGTAATTACTGCTTTGGTTCGGGTCGGCTCCCGCCTCAATAGCACGGCGAATCTCCGCAACATTGCCGGAAGCGGCGGCAAGGCACAATTCATTGGTCAGTTGAAGGTTCATCATGCCGAGATACTGCCGCACCGTATCCGCTAAGCGGAAAGCGTTTCGCCCACCGTTTTCGAGAGCGTCACTGCGCCGCCCTCCGTGACCGCCACCGATAAATCGTAGCCGCGCATCAGCGACATTCCAACCAGTGCGCCGCCTTCCGTGCCAAGCACCAACACGCGCTTCATCGCACCGTCCCACAATACCTCGGCAATAAAGTACGGCGTCGCTATCTCGGTTCCGTCCGCGAGAGTCGCCAGAGCGTCTCGCTGGGTTCGCTCCAGTTTCAGAAACGCAATCACGTCGTTTGGCAGGAGCAGATAATCGTTGAAGCCGGTATCCACTTTCGCGGCGATGTTTTTTCTGCGCAAACCGATTCCCGTCACGGTGATTTCGATAACCGCGTTCAGGTCGTCGTCAACGCTTCCCGTTATCATTCCATCCCCCCATCGAAACGGCGGTGCGGCGACCGATGCGAAGGAGATAAACGTGCGCGTCCGGTCGGCGGGCAATCAACGTATCGGACACCTCCAGCGAATCGCGCCCCATCTCATAGTCGCCGGATTTAATGTCGAGTGCTACTAAACGCCCTTGATTTTCCGGCGTGTCCAATTTTGTTTGAAGATCGCGGGCGTAGATATCTTGTCCGATGCGAACCACATCCGCACTTGCCATTGGTTCGATAGTCATTATGAAACCTCCTGTTCCATTATATCAAAAACGGGCGAGCATTCCTGCCCGCCCGTTTGCGTTTTGATAGCCCACGGTTTGCGCTTAATCCTCTTGAATCCGCGCAATCACCGG
>JACMIU010000540.1 GCA_014380985.1 Armatimonadota bacterium
GCGAGTGCGAAGTAGTCGGCGCGGCATTACTTCACGGTAGCGATGACTGAGACACGTTCTCCATCGATTGTTACTACGATAGTTCCCTGGCGGTCGGTGCGATACGTTGTCGCACCGACCGCGCTCAATTTTGCCAGAACGTCCGGCGCGGGATGCCCGAAATTATTATCCGCGCCGCAACCGATAACGGCAACCGACGGGCGAACCGCCGCAAGAAACGCCGCGCCCGACGATAGGCGCGAGCCGTGATGCCCGATTTTTAGCGCGTCGGCGCGAAGGTCAAGCCCGCTTTGAAGCAATTCGGCTTCGGCGGCTTCTTCGGCGTCGCCGGTGAAAAGCATGGCGGCGTTTTTATAGCGAACGCGAATCACCGACGAGTTCGCATTGCTCTCGGAGCGCGAATCCGTGATATGCTTATCGCCGGGATGTAGCACCTCGATAGTCACGCCCGTATTGCCGAGCGGTAGGGCTTGCCCCCGCCTCGCCACAGCGAGCGGTACGCCTTTTTGCCGAAGCAGTGTACAGAGCCGGGAGTACGCGCCGCTCTCGCCGCCCGGTGCGCCGTTCGTTAGCACGGTGTCCACGGGAAGCGCGTGAGCGACGGCAACAAGCCCTTGCACATGGTCTTCATCGGGGTGCGAAGGAGCGAGGAGGGCAATCCGGTTGACCCCGCGCCGCCGCAGGTACGGCACGACCACGCGGCTACCGGGATCGCCGCCGAAGGTCTCGTTCGTGCCGGGAAGCCCACCGCCATCCACCACGGCGACCGCGCCGTCGGGCGTTTCGATAATCGCCGCGTCGCCCTGCCCGACATCAAGGAACGTGACACGAAGCCGTTTCGGCGCGGCACGAAGCGCGACCACGGGCGGCACAACCACGAGAAGCGGAAGAAACAGCAAGGCGAACGCGGGATACGCCGCGATTTGTCGCAGGGTCGGGCGCGGTTTGGCACGGGGGAAAAACGTGCGCCGCGTCAGTTGCTCCCGGAATCGGAGGCTTGCGCCCGCGAACAGGACGTAGAAAATCCCGATGCTCACGCCGGACGGCGGCGGCACATGAACGGCGGCGAAATCGGGAGCGGCGAACCATCGCACCAAAGACAGTAGCAAGCCACAAAGCCACTGCGCCGGTAGCCACGTCCACGGCGGCAGGGGAAACGCCGCGTTCAAGCCCGCCGACCCCAAGCCAATAACGAGTAGCAATTCCGACACCGGCACGGTGACAACGCCCGATACCGGCGCGATCAGCGAGATTATCGAAAAATGGTACGCGGCAAGGGGCGTCGCAGCGACCTGCGCGATCAGTCCGGCGCAGAAAAGAAGCAACACCCACCGGGCGAAGCGGACGCGGCGCGGCATTTCGCGCTCCATCGGCAAAAAAACGTTTTTCAGGGGTGGAAGCCAGAGCAGGATCGCGCCGACGCAAACAAACGAAAACGCCGCACCGGTATCGTACAGAGCAAGCGGGTCAAAAAACAAAATCCCGAATGCGGCAACCACGAGCGAGTGAACCGGGTCGGCGTCGCGGCGAAACAGGGGCGCGAGGGAAACCACGGAAAGCATCACGGCGGAGCGAACCGTCGCCGACGAAAATCCCGACGCCAGTGCGTAAGTCCAGAGAAGCGTGACGGCGAGAACGTTGCCCGCGATTCGCAAGCGGCGATTCGGGGACACGTGGCGCATTATCCACGTAAGAACGGTGGCGAAAACGGCGAGGTGTAGCCCCGAAACCGACAGGATATGTACCGCACCCGAACGCTCGAACGCGAGTTCGTCGGCGTAGGGGATGCGCCCCGTATCGGAAAGCATCACGCCGGAAAGCAACGCTTTATCGTCTTCAGGAAGCGGCGAATGCTGAACTGCGCCGAGGAGCGACCGGCGCACCGCGAACCCCGTGCCGCGCCATGACGGTTTCGCCGGAGACATTACCGTAACGTCGCCGGTGCGTTTCGCCGCGAGCGTGGCGAAAATCCCGTGCCGCCTCAGGTACGCCCGGTAATCGAAGCCGCCGGGGTTGGTGGCGGTCGGCGGAAGTTGAACGCGCCCGCGAACGCTCACGGTGTCGCCGTAGCGCGGCGCGACTCCGGCGTTTGCGTTTTGTGTCACGGCGACCGTGCCGGAATCGGTCCCCGTCATACGAAGCGGGTAGCGAACGCCCCCTGAC
>JACMIU010000541.1 GCA_014380985.1 Armatimonadota bacterium
ATGCCCCAGCGCAGGGGCGAAAAATTATCTGCCATAGTTTCGGTGAATAATCCTTGTGTGACGGTTGTCAATGGTTTGCGGGGAAACGGTTTTCCGTACGCCTCAAACTCTGCCTAAGCATAGCACGGGCGCGAACCCCGCGTCAACCGGTAAACCCGGTTATCACGTCGGCGGTTGTTTTGCAGGCGCGGGTTTATCCGCCGCCTGAATCAGAGCGCGATTCGCCTACGCGACTCTCGACAAGCGCAACGGTGGCGGCTACGATTTCGTCCAATGTGCCGGTGCAAATCAAGGAATGCTCCCAATTAAGACCGGAAATGTATCTTGCTCGGCTCAGCCGGTACGTATCGTCCGACTCGGCTTCAAGCCATGCGAACTCTTCGGCATCTATCAGGCGAATCTGTTGCAAACTCAAAAACGGCTTGATGCTTTGCACTTGCGGCACTTGGCACATTCGGGCAACCAACGGGACAAGTGGTGTCAATCGGGCGAGTGTGTTTTCAAACTGCGTTCTCATCCCGGTAACACCGTCTGCGTCTACGCCTAATGCTTCCATCTCCGATATATTCACGTTCAGAAAATCGTTCGCGCTTTCGATACGTCCTTGCAAATGGGGAACGAGCGTTTCCCACGTTTCCTCCCGATGTTCCGGTGGGGCAGGTATGACAAGTTTCAAACTCGCCGTGCGCTCCAGCGGCGTGAGGCACTCGAAGTTCGTGCAGGGTTGGGCGCGAACCGTGAGGGTTACCGAGTAGGTTCCCGGCTCGGCGTCGTGCGCGGGCGTCACCGGAATCGTCACCGAAACCACGCCGACGTACACCGGCAGGGTTTCGCCCGCGCCGTCGTCGTAGTACGTGGGAGCGGGGAACGCGACGGCTCCAATCGCGGCGGGCGCGGACGTGCCAATCATAGCGACCGTTGCCACGAGGTCGGCGCGGGGGGCGTACCGGGCGTTGATATGGTAGCCGTCCGCCACCGTGAGCGTGAACTTCGCCGAACCGTATTCGCCGGGGGCGAGTGTCAGGGTGTCGGTGTCGGCGCGAAGGACAACGGCTTCGCGCACCGAAACCGTGGGCATCGCGTCGCGGTAGGATTCCCGTGCCGCAAGTATCAGCGTCGGGGTTCCCTGCGGGGCGCGAGCCAGCAAGCCGTGGTACGCCGTGAGCAGTTCGCGCACGGTTTCCGCGTAACGTTCGCCATTTGGCAGGTTGCCGAGTCGCGCCAAGACCCGCGCCGCCACGCCGTTTGCGGCGGGAAGCGCACCGTCGAAAAACTCCTTCGTGCGCTCAATCAGGGTCTCGTGCGCCGTGCCGGTATAGAAAAAGCCGGTTTCGTTCGCGTCCCAGAAGCGTTCCAAGAGCGTGTCCATCAGAGCGCGGGCTTCGTTCACCCACTCCGTTTCGCCGGTAGCGTCGTGTAAATCCAGCAAGCCGTCGGCGAGGAAAGCGTAATCGTCGAGGAACGCCGGAATCGCCGCCTCGCCCTTTGCATAGCGGCGGAGCAGTTCGCCGTTTGGTCGAAGCGTCGTCAGGCAAAAGTTCGCGGCGCGTTTCGCGGCGGCGGTGTATGCCGGTTCGCCAAGCATTTTGCCCGCGAACGCCAGTGCGCCAATCATTAGCCCGTTCCAAGCGGTGATAATTTTGTCGTCCTTGCCGGGCGGAACGCGCTCGTAGCGGGCGTCCAGCAATCGTTGCCGCGGCGCGAGGAGTTCGGCGGGAAGCGCGGCGGGCAGGGGAACCGCGTCCGCGCCCAGCGACAGGTGCGGGATATTCGCCCCAGTTCGCGTGTGCGTCGCCTCGTCCACGAAGTTGCCCGCGTCCGTAAACCGGTACGTCCGTGCGAACGCCGCGCCCGCGTCGCCCAAAATCGCCTGTACCTCGCCGGTTGTCCAAACGTAATACTTACCTTCGACGCCCTCGGAATCGGCGTCTAACGCGGCGGTGAAGCCGCCCGTGCCGGGGTCGAGCAGGTCGCGCAGGCACCAATCGGCGGTTTCGCGGGCGACGCGCCGGTACGCTTCGTTGTCTAATAGTTCACCGGCTTCGGCGTAGACGCGCAGAAGTAGCGCGTTGTCGTAGAGCATTTTCTCGAAGTGCGGCAAAAGCCACTTGGCATCGGTCGC
>JACMIU010000542.1 GCA_014380985.1 Armatimonadota bacterium
GGTTCGGTTAGCCAAGATTTTCGCTCGTGTGCGCCGGGGACAACGCCGCTCACGCTTTCGCTTAGCATTATACAACATTTTCGGCAGAGGTGGCGCAGTTCGCAGGACAAAACTTGTTTTGTCCGATGCGCCCGATTTCGTTTCACCTGTGCCGGTTTCGACAGAAACTTCGTTTCGCCTGCGCCGTTTTTGTGCCTTTTGTGTACAGGGGCGTGGTTAAATCAAACGTGATTTCAAACGCTTACGGCGCGGTGTCCGCCGTTTACGACCATCTGATGGCGGAAGTGCCGCACGACACATGGCTTCGGCGCATCGAGCAGGAATGCGAGAACCGGGGAATCCGCCCGCGTTCCGCTCTGGATGTCGCTTGCGGCACGGGACTGGCGACTGAACTACTGTACAGCCACGGCTACCGTCCTGTGGTCGGGATTGACCTGTCCGAACCGATGGTGCAAATCGCCCGTACAAAGGCGCACGCGCACGGCTATACCGGCGCGATTGAGTACCACGCGCAGAACGCCGCCGCACTCGACCTCGGCGAATCGCGCTTCGACCTCGCAGTGTCGCTGTTCGATTCGCTCAACTACATTTTAGAGCCGGACGATTTAGCCGAAGCGTTTGTGCGCGTGTTCCGGCATTTGAACCCCGGTGCGCTGTGGGCGTTTGATGTTAATTCACTCTACGCCCTGTCGCACAACCTGTTCACACAATCCGGCACGGCGGGCGCACTCCATCACGACTGGCACTCGCACTGGGACAGGGAAACGCGCACCTGCCGCGTCGAGATGGGGTTTGTGCTGACCGACCCCGATACCGGTGAAACGCGCCAATTTAGCGAAACGCACTACCAACGCGCCTATACCACGACGGACTTACGCGAAATGCTGACAATCGCGGGTTTCGAGAAGATCGCAGTGTACGGCAACTACGGTTCGCGCCCCCCGCACCCGCGCTCCGACCGGCTTCTGATTGCCGCGCAGACACCGGGATAGCCGGAGTTCGTAGGGTATACTGCAAGGAAGCCGCTATGATAACGAAAGGTTTGTTGTTACTTTGCCCGATTCCCTTACTGCTTTTACCGACCACCATGCCCTGAACCGATGGATTGCCGAGTGTGCCGAACTCACCGGCACTACCGATATTTATCTTTGCGATGGTTCGGCGGAGGAAGCGGAAAGTCTATCGAAGAAGATGGTTACGGACGGCATCCTCGAACCGCTCAACGCCGAAACGTTCCCGAACTGCTTTTTGCACCGGAGCGACCCGCGAGACGTTGCCCGCGTCGAAGACCGGACGTTTATCTGCTCCCCCGACGAAGGGGACGCGGGCCCGACGAATCACTGGATGTCGCCGGACGCCACGAAAGCGTTGTTACGCCCCTTGTTCGCAAGTTCGATGGTGGGCAAAACGATGTATGTCGTGCCGTACCTGATGGGGCCGGTCGGTTCGCCGTTCGCCAAAGTTGGCGTGGAAATCACCGATTCGCCGTATGTTGCGCTTTCGATGGGCATCATGACGCGCATGGGGCGGGTGGCTTTAGACGCCCTCGGAACAAACGGCGAGTTCGTTCTCGGCTTGCACGCAACAAACGACCTCGACCCCGCGAACCGCTATATCTGCCACTTTCCTGCCGAACGCCTCATCTGGTCGGTCGGCTCCAACTACGGCGGCAACGCGCTTTTAGGCAAAAAATGTTTCGCGCTACGGATTGCGTCGGCGATGGCGCGGGACGAGGGCTGGATGGCGGAGCATATGCTTCTTCTGGAACTGACAGACCCCGAAGGCGAGAAAACGTATTTCGCCGGAGCGTTCCCGTCGGCGTGTGGCAAAACGAATCTGGCGATGCTTGTAGTCCCCGATGCGCTCGCGGCGCAAGGCTGGCGTGTTCGCACCGTGGGCGACGACATTGCTTGGCTTCACGTCGGCGCGGATGGGCGACTGTGGGCGATCAATCCCGAAGCCGGGTTCTTCGGCGTCGCGCCGGGAACGTCGCCCAAGACCAACCCGAACGCCGTGGCAACCGTGCAGTCGAACACCGTGTTTACCAATGTCGCCGTCACCGAAACGAACGAGCCGTGGTGGGAAGGCTTGACCGACACGCCGCCCGGCGAGTTTCTCACCGACTGGCGCGGCAATGTTCGCCCCGCAAGTGACACATCCGCGCCGTTTGCCCAACCCAACTCGCGCTTCACCGCGCCCGCGTCGCAGTGTCCGAGCATATCGCCGGAGTTCGACGCGCCGGGGGGCGTCCCGATTGCCGCGATACTCTTAGGCGGTCGGCGACGCGACACCGTGCCACTCGTCGCCGAAGCGTTCGACTGGAACCACGGCGTTTTCCTCGGCGCGGTGATGGCATCGGAAACCACGGCGGCGGCGGAAGGCGCGAAGGGCGTTTTGCGCCGCGATCCGTTCGCCATGCTTCCGTTCTGCGGCTACCACATGGGCGATTATTTTGCGCACTGGCTTTCGATGGGAAAACGAATCCCGACCCCCCCGGCGATCTTTCATGTCAACTGGTTCCGCCGCGACGCGGACGGCAAGTTTTTGTGGCCCGGCTTCGGCGAAAATGTCCGTGCACTTATCTGGATGCGCGAACGGTTGCGCGGCAATGCGGGCGCAAACACTACCGCGTTCGGCAATGTGCCGCCCGTGTCTGCCATAAACACCGACGGCTTGAATCTGACCGCCGAGCGTTTGGAAGCCGCGCTTGCCGTGTCACCCGGCGAGTTCGCGGCGGAGGCGGACAGCATCGAAACGCACTTCGCACGATTCGGCGACCGATTGCCGCCCGAACTTCGGAAACAACTTGCCGCCCTGCGCGGGCGTTCGGCGTCGGGCGTGTAAGATACATCAATAAAACCGAGACAATGCTTATCGTTAGTAGTTTCTTGGCGCGAGTGAATTAGGAAAAGTCTGAGATCAAATGGACATAGTAAAAATTAATGATTCACAGTTTTTGCAGTATATACGCAACATCAAAGATAAAATCTCGTTGCAAATCATCCCTGATAATGGTGATACTATGATTGCCGGGCACACAACTACGGTGACAATCCGATTCGTCAATAATCATCAGGAACCCTTTCATTTCCTTTACTCTGTGGAGGGCGATTCAGATGAGATCCGAAACGGAAAGCATTTTTTTGTTTACGTTGGTGATAGATTAACGCCTGTAACGCCCGTAATGAGACCGCACGGTAATGCGCTTTTGAGAGATTGGCAATACGAAGAAATAAAACCATACGAGCATCTTGCCTTCACTATCCCGATACATCGTGATAGCACCGGTATCCGAGTGGGACAATCTCTAAATCACGTCGCGCCAGATGTCGAAGCAGAATTGTATATGGGGTTCTATTTAACGAAGTCTGCTCCTTTGGTTTGGCTCCCCGTTGGAGATACTCAACCGGGGAAAGATTAGTTCGTCGAATGAAACAACGCCCAAGGTTCCGCCCCTACAAAATGTAGGCGTAGTCGGCGTACTCGACGCCGCGTAGTTTCGGCTTGCGCTTTTGTTGCCAATATCCCTGCGCGATACGAAGCACGTAGACGCCAGCGAACGGCGCGGCGAGGCAGATCGGCACGGCAAGTACCAGCAAAACGGTGCGCCAGAGTTCCATGAACGCGGGATAATTTAGAGCGAACGTGCCGCCCACGGCAAGCCCCAAAAACCACCACCCGCATAACACGCCTTTGGACGCGCAGAAAAGAAGCCGATACCCCATTGTTTTCCTACCCTTCATCCCATCAAACGCGCACCGGAACAAACGGTTACGGGTTACGGCGGCGGATAGGTTGTTTTTTTTCCGTGCCCTCGACGCTGTCAATCATCGCGCCGATCTCTTGATCACGCTTTTCGCGCTTTTCGGACTGGTTGCGGGTCGCGGATGCCGCACCGGTAGCATTATTTACGAACTCTTGCGCCCGCGCCCACAACACCGGCGGTGTCCAACCCATCAAGGCAAGGATGCCGAGAGCGAGTAGGGCGGCGGCAAAAATCAATAAGCGGCGGTCTATCATAACGGTAGCCTTTCTGTTGCGTTGCTTCCTCGTGTATCGGTAGTATATCAAACCGGGCGTGGCGGTTCTACCGTGCCGTTGGTATCGAAAAAACAAACGAAAATTGCACGTGAAACCGACCGCGAATGGGGGTATACTATCGCCAAGTATGAACCCCTATGAAGGAGAGCCGGTGAGTTTGGATGCCCCCACTGATGCGGGCGCGTCCGGTGACACCCTACCTTCCTCTACCGGGCGGGACGACAAAAGGTGGCGTCCCGCGAATGTGCTACTTTCCTTCGGTCACGCGGCAAGCGGTATCCGCGAAACCTTCCATGCCGAACGCAACTTCCGTTTTCATGTGGTTCTTTCCGCGTTCGTTTTGCTCGCCGGACTCTTGCTTCACCTTTCGCCGCTTCGTATGGTCGCCCTCCTCTTTGCCATCGGCTTCGTATGGGCGGCGGAACTGTTCAACACGGCGATTGAAGCCGCCGTTGATCTCGCCATGCCGACGTACCATCCTTTAGCCAAACGCGCCAAAGACGCGGCGGCGGGCGGGGTTCTGGTCGCCGCATTGACAGCCGCCATAATCGGTGCGACAATTTTTCTACCCGCGTTGTTGCCGTTTTTTCGGCAGGGCGCGTTTCTTCGCAATATCTCTCTCGCCGGACTGACGTTCGCGCTCGCCGCGCTCCTTTGGGGCATGGCACGGCGCAAGCGTTCGGCATCCGGCACGTCAAAAGATTCATTCCGTCGAACAGTTATCGGGGTCGGGTTGGTCGCGTATGCGTCCACGCTCGGCTATCGCATGGTGGAAATCGTGAAGGACGCCGTTAGACCGGATGACTTTTATGGACACAACACCAAAATATCGCGTCCCGGCCTGCTATTCCCCGGAGGAGTACCGTAATTTTTGGAACCCTATAGTCACGCTTCATCATCCGTTTCCCGTAGACCGCGCCATCGTGCCGCGCCGCCCGCCGTAGCCCTGCGTTCGCCTTCTCGCGGAGTCGCCGTTGCCACCGGCTTATGCCTTATCGCCGTGCTGATTGTTTTTTTCGCCTCGCCGTATGCCGGGGCGCAGGTCGGCGCGGAAAGCGTGAACAGCGCGAAAGAGACGGTTAGCGCGAGCGTGGTCGCTACCTCGGTAGCGGTAATCGTGTTTCTCACCCTTCTGAACGCCGTGTTTTCGATGGCGGAAACCGCGATTACCTCGGTGCGCCGGTCGCGCTTGGAGCAACTGGTCGAGGAAAAGCGGCGTGGCGCAGACATCGTTAAACGCCTCCACGATGACCCGCCCCGCTACATCGCCACGGTGCAAGCGGGGATTACCCTGCTCGGATTCGCCGCGTCCGCGCTTGCGGCGGTCTCCATCGCGCCCGCCGTCAAGCCGAATCTGGTGTCCCTCGCCGCGCTAACGGCAAAGTCGCCGCAAGCCATCGAATCGCTCGCCATCGGCTACGCCGTCGCGGTCGTGGTGGTGATTGTCGCGTTGCTGACACTGGTTTTCGGCGAAATCGCGCCAAAGGCAATCGCCATGCAGTCGCCCGACGTTTGGGCGTTGCGCCTCGCGCCGTTCGTGAATATCTGCGCCGTGATTTTCGCCCCGCTCAATGCGTTCGCGCTTGGCTTAGCCTCCGTGGTTGTCAAACCGTTCGGCGCAAAGGCGCAGTTTGAAATCCCGATGATCAGCCGCGAGGAGTTCCGCGCCATTATCGAAACCGGCACACAAAAAGGCGAGTTTGACCGCACCGAGCAGGCGATTGTGGAAAACGTGATTGACTTCTCGGAAACCATTGTGCGCTCGGTAATGACGCCGCGCACCGATATGACGGCGGTTCCGGCGGAAGCCGATCTGGTGCAAACCCTGCAAACCGTAATCACGTCCGGTCACTCACGCCTTCCCGTGTTTGAAAACACTTCCGATACGATTGTCGGTATTGTTCACGCCAAAGACTTGCTACCTTTGTTCGCCGGGGGAACCGCGCCGCAATCGTTCGACCTCCGCCTTGTCATGCGCCCTCCGGTTTTCGTGCCGGGATCGCGCCGCGTCGCCGAACTATTGGCGGAAATGCGCCGCTCGAAAAATCAGGTCGCCGTGGTGCAGGACGAGTACGGTGGCACGGCGGGCATCGTCTCGCTCGAAGATTTACTCGAAGAAATCGTCGGCGACATCCGCGACGAGTACGATGTTGACGAGCCGGAAATGCGCGTGTTGTCGTCCACGGAATCGGTGATGGACGGGCGCATGAATATCGGCGATGTGAACGACCGCCTCGGCACGGAACTCGAAAACGAGGAATACACCACGATGGGCGGTCTGGTGTTCGGCTTGCTCGGACATGAACCGAAAAAAGGGGAACAGTTGATGCATGGCGGTTTGCGCTTCGTGGTCGAGGGCGTCGAGAAAGGGCGCGTGAAACTGCTTCGCGTGATACGGGAAAAGCCCGGCAGAACGTTAAGCCGCACCGACCCTGACGCCGATCCGCGCACCGACGCCGAAATCGCGGAAGATGAGCCGGAGGAAAACGCGGCGGTTTACGACGCGGCGGGGGACGCTACAACGGGCGTGACTCCTAACGGTCGTAACACCGCTTCGTAAGATGCGAACAAACAGCGAAGGTATTCCTATGCGATTTTATGTACCGCCTTTTCACGACCACACTACACAGACGAGGGCGTTCCGGCAGGCATTTGCGAAGTTTGGGCAAGTCATTCGTCAGGCGGAATGCGATTATTGGGACACATTGCGCCCCTTGCTCCCGCCGCCGGTCGCACAACTCATGGGCGCACACCTGCACGATGCGTACATAGATATTCTGCGGTGGGATGGCGAATCGAAAGAACTTGCGCTTCGCCTGACCGAGTGCGGCGATAATCCCGGCTTCTTTTGCTTGAACCTTCTATATCATGGCGTTACCATGGCGTCACAGCAGGAAGAAACGCTCTCGCAAGTCGCGCAGGAACCTTCCGCGCAGATTGCGTTCCACGAGATTGACATTCTGCAAGGCGACGCCCCCCTTGTTTTCGTCCAGCGAACCCTGTGGAATACGAACGTGGAGCGAGGGCGGAAGGGGCATATGATTGATACGTGGAAGCCGGAAACGCAGTGGCAGTTCACCGGGTTGGAGATTGAAGCAGTGCCGTGGCAAGAGCCGTATCCCGCTCCCGTCCGCCAAATAACCGGACTACCTTAGGCTTGTTGATAGGTGGGCGTGGTATCCTAACGGCATAATTTCATTCCTCTTTAAGAAGGACGTAACACAAACCTTATGACCGAAACCGGCGGCTATGTCCGCGATCTTTTAGCCGGTGAACCCGGCGCGACCGTGACCGCGCAGGGGTGGGTAAAGACGCGCCGCGACAGCAAGGGCGTCACCTTCATTCAACTCTCCGACGGCTCCTCATTCGCCGACCTGCAAATCGTGGTGGACGCCGGAACCGTGGATGCCGAAATGCTCAGTGGTGCGACTACCGGCGCGTGTTTGCGCGTGACCGGTGAATTGGTGGCGTCGCCGGGCGCGGGGCAGTCGGTGGAACTCAAATGCGCCTCGCTCGAAGTGCTGGGAACCGCCGACCCCGCGACGTATCCCCTGCAAAAGAAGGGACATACGATGGAGTTTCTGCGCGAAATCGCCCACCTGCGCCCGCGCTCCAACACGTTCGGCGCAGTCTACCGGGTGCGCTCGGCGTTGGCGTTCGCGGTTCACAAGTTCTTTCAGGAACGCGGCTTCGTCTACCTGACCGCGCCGCTGATTACCACGAGCGACGCAGAGGGGGCAGGCGCGATGTTCGGCGTTTCCACGCTCGACCTGATGAACCCGCCACGTATCAAGGAAACCGGCGCGATTGATTTCGCCGAGGATTTTTTCGGCAAGCGGGCGCATCTCACCGTGTCGGGGCAACTGGAAGCCGAGATATTCGCGCTGGCGTTCACGAACTGCTACACGTTCGGTCCGACGTTCCGCGCCGAAAATAGCAACACGCCACGCCACTTAGCCGAGTTCTGGATGATCGAGCCGGAAATGGCGTTCTGCGACCTTGACGGCGACCGCGCCTTAGCCGAAGCGTTCCTGAAATACGTCGTGCAGTACGCGCTTGACCACTGCGCCGCCGACTTAGAGTTCTTCAACAAGCGCATTGACAGCACGGTTTTGGCGACTCTCGAAAACGTCGCTACGTCCGACTTCGCGCACATCACCTACACCGAGGCGATAGCGATTCTGGAAAAAGCGGGCAAGTCGTGGGAGTTTCCCGTGCGCTGGGGCGTGGATTTGCAATCGGAACACGAACGCTACTTGACCGAAGAAACGTTCGGCAAGCCGGTGATTGTCACCGATTACCCGAAGGAAATCAAGGCGTTCTATATGCGCCTCAACGACGACGATAAAACCGTGCGGGCGATGGACGTTCTCGCGCCGCGCATCGGCGAGATTATCGGCGGATCGCAACGCGAGGAGCGGCACGACGTTTTGCTAAGCAAAATACGGGGGCAGGGCTTGGACGAGTCGGCGTACTGGTGGTATCTCGAACTGCGAAAATACGGAACCGCCCCGCACGCGGGGTTCGGCTTGGGCTTCGAGCGACTGATGATGTACGTCACGGGCATGAAGAACATCCGCGACGTGATCCCGTTCCCGCGCACGCCGGGGTACGCAGAGTTTTAAGCACATGGAAGAGACCGCGAATCGGCAACCATCCAATGACCCGCTTCACGGCGTCACGCTGGAGCGAATGCTTACCGAACTGGTTGACGCTTACGGCTTCGACGCGATGGGCGGACGCGTTCCCGTGCGCTGTTTCACGCACGATCCGAGCATCTCCTCCAGCCTGAAGTTCCTGCGCCGGACGCCGTGGGCGCGGGAGCGGGTCGAGGATATGTACCGCTATCTGCTCCGCGAAAAGGCGCAGCAACCGAAACCGTGAACGCCGAAACGTTGCGCCGTTGCGCCCGCGATTAAACTGGTTGGAGGAAACATGGAAAACATTCTACACTTGGGCGAACCGTTCACAAACGCGCTGAAGTACGCGACCGACCTACACGCGGCGCAAGTGCGAAAAGGCACGGCGGGGATTGGCGGGGAGGGGACACCGGCGATTCCTTACGTCGCGCACCTGCTTGCCGTAACCGCGATTGTTTTGGAACATGGCGGAACGCAAACGCAAGCCATCGCCGCGCTTTTGCACGACGCAGTAGAGGATCATGGCGGGTTGCCGCGTCTCGCCGAGATCGAAGCGCGGTTCGGGGCGGAAGTCGCCCATATCGTCGAAGCGTGTACCGACGGCGACCGGCAAGTTGAAACCTCGTGGCGCGACCGCAAAATCGCCTATGTGCGCCATTTGCCCGGAGAGTCGGCGGAGGTTTTGCTGGTTTCGGCGTCCGACAAGCGGCACAACGCACAGGCAATCTTAGACGATTTGCGAGCGGCAAAGCAACACGCCGACGCTGAAGCGGCAACCGTGGCAGAACACTCGCTCTGGGCGCGGTTCAAGCCGGGGCGCGGCGCGACCCTGCGCTATTACGAAGCGTTATCGGACGCCTATTTGTCCGCGCCCGCGACCCTGACGCACCCCGGCTTGAACCGCCTTGTCGCCGAGTTCGCGCACGTCGTCGCCGAGTTGTCCGCCGAAGCGGGCGGGAACGAC
>JACMIU010000055.1 GCA_014380985.1 Armatimonadota bacterium
CAGACCGGCGGGCGGGCGCGGGACTGGCACAAGGACGGTTTCGCGTTCGACCTCGGTCCGTCGTGGTACTGGATGCCCGACGTTTTCGAGCAGTTTTTCGCCCGCTTCGGCAAAAGCCCCGCCGATTACTACGACCTTCACCGCCTTGACCCCGGCTACCGCGTCGTGTTCGGCGAAGGGAACGCGGTGGATATTCCCGCCGATCTTGGCGAACTTGCCGACCTTTTTGAATCTATCGAACCGGGAAGCGCGGCAAAACTGCGGACGTTTTTGGCGCAAGCCGAGTACAAGTACCGCGTCGGAATGAACGATTACGTGCGCCGTCCGTCGCTGTCCGTCACCGAGTTTGTGGATATTCGCATCGTCAAGGAATCGGTGCGCCTACAGATGGTGCAAACCATGCGCTCGCACGTGCAATCGTTTTTTAAGGACGAACGACTGCGCCGGATTCTGGAGTTTCCGATTCTGTTTCTGGGCGGCACGGGACGCGAGATTCCGGCGATGTACTCCCTGATGAACTACGCCGACCTCGTGCTGGGAACGTGGTATCCGATGGGCGGACTGCGAAAAGTCGCCGATGCTATGGAAAGTTTGGCGCGGGAGTTGGGCGTCCAAATCATTACCGACTGCGAAGCAAGCAAGATTGTCGTGGAGCATGGCGCGGCGGTCGGGGTGGAAACGATGGCGGGCGAAACGCACCGCGCCGATTCGGTGATTGCCGGAGCCGACTACCATCATGTGGAGCAGAACCTACTGGAGCCGCAATATCGCACCTACGACGAAGCGTACTGGGATAGCCGCGTCTTGTCACCGTCGAGTCTGCTGTTCTACCTCGGTGTGGACAAGCGTTTGCAGAACCTTCAGCACCACAACCTATTTTTTGACGAACCGTTAGACCCGCACGCCGACGTGATTTTCAAAAACCCGGCGTACCCCGACAAGCCGCTTTTTTACGTGTGTTGCCCGTCGCAAACCGACCCCGGCGTCGCCCCGCCGGGTTGCGAAAATATCTTCGTCCTGATTCCGCTCGCGCCGGGTTTATCGGACACCGACGCCGAGCGCGAACGCCAATACGATTTGGTGATGACGCGCCTCGAACGCCTGACCGGGCAAACCATCCGCGAATCGGTGATTGTGCGCCGCGACTACGCACACCGCGATTTTATCGCCGACTACCATTCGTACAAAGGCAACGCCTATGGATTGGCAAACACGCTCGCACAAACCGCGTTCTGGAAGCCGACGCTGAAGCCGCTGAAGGTGCGAAACCTGTTCTACTGCGGACAATTGACCGTGCCGGGACCCGGTGTGCCGCCGAGTCTAATTTCGGGGCAGATAGCCGCCGACCTCGCCCTCGGTGTCAAATAGGGCGTTAAATAAAAGGGTTAGGGCGGAAGGGTCACGCTTCCCGACACAGCGGCGCGGCTCGCCCCGGTCACGTTCGGCAGGGTCGTCAGTTCGCCGCGCAGGGTCAAGTCCGCCAGCACCGCGAACGTCACGGCTTCCCGCGCTTGCGAAACGATGCCCATTTCGTCCGCCGTGACCACCGGAATCGGCGATAGTTTTTCGCGCAGGAAGCCTAACAGAATCGGGTTCGCCGCGCCGCCGCCACTCACAATCACCTCGTCGGGGAGCGCGGGCAGAAAGTTCGCGTAAGCGTCGGCGATAGAGTACGCGCTAAACGCCGTCAGGGTCGCCAGCACGTCGCTTTTGACCTGCGCCATCCCGCGTCGCACCGCCATGGTTTGTAGGGGAATCTGCCTCCAGAACGGTTCGCCGAACTCTTCGCGCCCGGCGGATTTCGGTGGGGGCTTTGCGAGAAACGGGTGCGTGAACAGCCACGCCAGCAGTTTCGGCGACACCTCACCGCTTGCCGCCATTGCGCCATCTTTATCGTATCTCGCTGCGCCTTTGGTCGCCCACGACGCCGCAATGTCAATTAACATATTGCCCGCCCCGGTGTCGAAACCGATAACGTCCCGCGCCGCCCCGTCCGCCGGTAGGTATGTCACGTTCGCAATCCCGCCGATATTTTGCACGGCGCGGTTTTTGGTGGGATGCGTCAGAAGCCGCCAGTCGGCTATTGGCACGAGCGGTGCGCCCTGCCCGCCGAGGGCGATGTCCGCCGCCCGGAAGTTCGACACCACCGGCAAACGGGTGCGGTGCGCGAGGCTTGCGGCGTCGCACAGTTGCAGGGTCGCCGGGAAAATGCCGTGCGGCGTGTGCGACACGGTTTGCCCGTGGCAACCGACCGCAAGCACCCCCGCCCCGTCCGGCAGGTGCGCGGCGGCAACGGCGGCGGTCACGGCAGAGGCGAATCGCGCCGATAGTTCCACCGACAACCGCGACACGGTTTCGGCGTTCCCTGCGCCGTGCGACATTTCGAGAACACGGCGGCGCAAATCGGCGTTAAACGGCTCGGACGCGAAGCCGACCAATTTCGCCGCGCTTCCCTCGAACCGCACTACCGCCGCATCCGCGCCGTCCGCGCTCGTGCCGCTCATCACCCCGACAAGATAGCGCGGGGCGTCGGCGGTCGCGGCATCGGCGGCACTATTAAACAGGGCTTGCCAACGATTCATGGAAAGATTAAACCACAAAGAAGTGAGGGCGCGAGTTGCGCTTCCCATGCAATACGCCTCACACATTTTTTGAAGGTAACGCGCCGCGCCCGGTATCTAACCGCGCAAGTTCCCCGCGAGGCGGGCGCACGAGACGAAAGCGAGATTATACCAATGCAACTTTTACCGATGACGCGAAATGCCGCAACCAACGACGCCGTGCTACTTTCGCGCACCCGCGTCGCGTCGCCCTGCCGCGCCGATTGGGACGCCATGGTCGGCGACGAGCGTTCGCGCTTTTGCGGATCGTGCCGCAAAAACGTCTACAACCTGTCGGCGATGACCACCGTGGAAGCCGCCGCGCTGATTCGGGAAAAAGAAGGCAAATTGTGCGTTCGCTACTTTGAACGCGCCGACGGCACGGTTTTAACGCAGGACTGCCCGGTCGGACTTGCCGCCGTGCGTCGCCGGATGGCGCGGGTATTCGCGGCGGGAATCGTCGGGTTCGCCGCGCTGTTTTCCGCCGCGACGCAGTGGTGGATAACCGACACGGGCGAGAATCTGTTCGCCAACCGACTTCGCTACTGGGCGGAGAAAATCCACCCGACGCCGGAACCGGCAGTCGCCGGGAAGATGCGAATCACGCCCGAACCGGGAATGCGAGCCACAGGCGGCGCGACTTACGTACCTAAACTGCCGGAGCCGGAGGCAATTATGGGCGAAGCACCAATCTACGAACCAGAAACGCCGGTCAAGACGGTCAGGGTGGGCAGAATGGGCAGAATGGCTCCTATCATGGGCGCACCACGTATCGCGCCAAGCGACAAGTCCGAGCGGTAGTTTACGTCCCGGTTAAGCACACGGGGCGAATGCCCCGTGTACTGCAAACACCCCACCGCCCCCCCCCGCGTGGCACACTTCCTGCAATCTTTTCCTCTATCTTTTCCCTGTTGGAACGCGCTATAATGACGTCGGCGCGGTCGCCACGGCTATCGTGCAATTAAAGAGAACGCCCTCATCTGCCGATTATAGTTAAGTAGCACTCGCCCGCAAAAATACTATGCCCGAATCACTTACTGAAAACGCCTCTGCCACCGTCCCCGCGCCCCCCACTGTCAAGGATCGTGAGCGCGTCCGCGAAACCGTCGCCGCGTGGAAGTCCGCCCTGCTGGACTTGTCCGCCGCGAACTCGCTGGTATCGCTTCCCGAAACCGGAACGGTGGATATGTCCGCGCCCAACGAGATTTTCGACGCGCTGGTGCGCCGCAAAAAACCACTCAACTACTGGGACATCGGCAACAAAAGCGTAGATCGGACGGTCCTGCGCGACGCGGGCAACTATCCCGCCCGCGCCGCCGCGATGGCGAGTTTCCGCGATCTGCACCATCAAGCCGTTGCGCTACTCACCGGGCAAGACATCAACGTTTTGTTTGTCGCCTTCGGGCTTTTGCACTGGGTAGACCCCGATACAGGAACCGTCACCCGCTCGCCGCTTCTTCTGGTTCCCGTATCGGTGGAGCCACACGAAGGCGGTACGGGCTACACCGTGACCGCGATGGAGGAGCCGGTCGAAGTCAACCCGGTGCTGAAACTGCGCCTCGCGCAAAGCGATATTAACTTCGTTTTGCCGCCGTCGCCCGACGAACGCTATCTGATTCCGTCGTCGTATCTCGGCACGATTGCCGCCGCAACCGCCGAACGCGACCAATGGATGGTCGAGGAGCGCACGGTTTTGGGGCGATTCCCGCTCCTGAAACTGCGTTTGTACGAGGACTTGACCGCGCAGGAAGAACGCGCCCTGTCGCACCCGCTGATTGCCGCGCTTGCCGGGGAGCCGGAAGCACTGACCGAATTGCCCGCCGTTTCCGTGCCGAGCCTTGCCGATTTGGAACGCGACGACGCTTCCGAGTCGCAGTACCTGCTTCTGGACGCCGACCCGGCGCAGGAACGCGCTATCGTGTCCGCCGCTCGCGGGCAATCGTTTGTTTTACAGGGACCGCCGGGAACCGGCAAAACGCAGACGATTGCAAACATTATCGGCGAGTGCGCCGCCGCCGGAAAATCAGTGCTATTAGTTTCGGGGCGCATGGCGAGTTTGGACGCCGTGCATCAGCGATTAAGCGACAAATCGCTCGGCGACCTGTGCCTACTCGCGCACTCCCTCAAAACCTCGAAGCGCGATATTTTGGCGCAGTTGGAGCAAACGCTCACGTCGCCGGGCAAGGCTACAGGAGGCACGGCGGTTCGCGCCGCCCGGCAAAAAGAGCGCGACGAAATGAAAACGGTGCGGACGCGCCTGAATGCGTTCACCGAAACATTGCACACGCGCCTCGAACCGCTCGGCTTATCGGTCTATGACGCCGTTGGTTGCCTGATTGAGGCGGGCGAAACCGGCTCCGACATCGAAACGCCGCCCGTTCCCTTTGCCGTGCCGGAAATCCGCGACATATCTCCCGACGATTTGGCGGCGATGGAAGAAAAAGCGCAGTCGCTCGCCGGGAACGATGCGTTCCGCGACACGAACGCCGCGCCGATTTGGGCGGGCGCGTTCCGCGATACCGCGCTTGCCGATTTAAGCGGCAGTGTGGAAAAAGTGCTACGCCTTCTCGAAGGGCAAACCCGGCGCATCCAGCACACCGCGCAAACCATCGCGCCCTTGTGCGGCTTGGAAGCACCGGTCGGGCTTGCCGATACCGCGCTGTACGACGCCGTGGCGGAAGGCTTGCTGAGTAATACGCAACCGGTGCTACCGCAGTGGCTTTCCCGCGAGGCGAACCCCGAAAAGTTGCGAAGCACCGCCTACGATTTATCGGTGCGCTATGCGGCATACAAAGAGGAGCGCGATATTTTCCTGCGCCGCTGGGAAGAGGAGATTTTAGACGAAAACCATCCCGCGCTGTTTGACCGCCTCGAAGGGCGGCACGTGCAAGCCCTCGCGCCGTTCCTCGGCGACGAGTGGCGCGACCGCATAGCGAGCGAGTACGGCGAAATCTTCGGCGCACTCGATGCCGTGGGGCAGGACGGGCGCGTTTTGTCCGACCGGCTCAACTACCTCGCCGACAAAAGCGGCTTGTCGCTCGATGGTTCGCTCGATGCCCGGCAGAAACTGCTGAAAATCGCCCGGCAGGCGATTGATTTGCCGAACCCCTGTGTCGGTTGGTTCGCGCCCGGCGCGACCGGTCGCCTCGTGGCGCAACTCAAAGAATCGCAAATCCAGTGGGAACGCTTCAATCGTGGCTCAGAGCAACTGTTCGCCGTGTACAGCGAGGATATTTTAGACCTGCCCCACGGCGAACTACTCGCCGCCCTCGAAACGCAAAAAGGCGGCTTCGGGCGCGTTATTTCCGTGTTTAACAACCGCGTTGGGGTTACAGTGCGCGGCGTCACCCGCCCCGGCGCGGTGACGAAAGACCGCGATCTTGAGGAAGATTTGACGCTCGCCGCCGAACTCAAAGAGATTCGACGCTGGTGCAATGTCAATTCCGACCGGCTTTTGTCGGGGTTCGGCTCACACTATCTGGGGGGGCAAACCGACTGGGAAGGCTTGGAAACGCAGATTGAAAAATCGGCGAACCTTGCCACGGAGTTTGACAACGGGCGCGTTCCCGCCCCGCTGATCGCGCTGATGCTCCTTGGCGACTCGGATTTGAAGCAGTTCGAGGCGGTTTTCCTGCAAATCAACGCGCTTCTGGCGCACCTGCGCGAAGCGTGGGAGCGGCTTTGCGCCGTTGCCGCGACGCCCGATGCCCTGCCCGACCCTTCGGTGCGTCTGCCGGAACTGACCGCGTGGTGCGACGACACGCGCAACGCCGTTACCGATTTCCATGAAGCCTACCGACTTGCGATGCAAAATCGGCGCGGTGACGATAAAGACCCCGCCGCCGTGCCGCTCCCGGTTTCCGAACTCGTCAGCGAACTCGGCGAGGCGAATCGCCTTTCGGACGAGCGCGAAGCGTTTCGCGCCGAATACCGTTCGCTCGGCGGGTTGCTCGGAACCGACCTGCCCGAAAAAGACGCCCATTTCGGCAAGATTTTTGAGGGGCTTTCCACCGCCGCGTACCTGCGCGAACTGTTCGGCGAAAACGAATCCGTTCCCGCCGCGGTCGCCGACAAGGTGCTACAACCGCTCGGCGCGGAGGAAAAAGCGAAACTGATCGCCGCCCGCGAACAACTGCAAACCGAACTCGGATTGCTCGACCCCGCGCTGGTCGAACTTTCCCACCTTTTCAACGCCGATTATCTGCGCGTCACGCAGGGGAGCGGCGCGGTTCCGCTCGTCGAAGCCCCGTTTGAAGCGCAACTGCACTGGACACAAACGCGCCTCGATCATTTGGGTTCGCTGGGGTCGGGCTTGGGGCGGCAGATTTTACGCGACGAGTGCGCCGCCATCCGTCTCGGCGGGTTCTTCGATGCCGTTGCCGGTCGCGCCATCGTCTCGTCGCCGGAAACGCTGATCTCGCTGTTTCGCCGGGGCTTCTATTCGGCATGGGCGCAAGCGTTCATGACCGATGTGCCGGGAATCCTGCCGTTTAGTGGGGCGTCGCACGAGGCGCAGATTGACCGTTTCCGCGACCTCGACCGCCGCCAAATGGACGCCGTGCCGGGGCTAATCCGCGAACTTGTGCGTGTCCGGTCGCCGAAAAACTACCCCGACGAAGTGAAAACGCTCAAAGGGCAACTCGCCCGGCGACGCACCGGCGAAGTTCGCAAACTCTTAGCCGAGATCCCGAACTTGCTGTTCGCGCTGAAGCCGATTGTGATGATGAACCCGCTTTCGGTGCGCCTGTTCCTCGATGCCGACGCTCTGCGCTTCGACGTGGTGCTGTTTGACGACGCTTCGCAAATCACGACCGAGGACGCGATTGGCGCGATTTTGCGTGGGCAACAGGTGATTATCGCGGGCGACCCCCAGCAGATTCCGCCGCTCGCCCTGTTAGTCGAGTCCGACAAGCCGTTTGAAAGCATTCTGGACGCGGCGAACGCGGTCGCCTCTAAGTCGTCGCCGCACTTCGGCTCACACACCCTGCGCTGGCACTACCGTTCGCGCAACGAGTCGCTGATTGCCTTTTCGCGCCGCTATTTTTACCCCGAACTGGTGTCGTTCCCGTCGGCAACCGTGGACTCCGCGATTGACTATGTGGACGCGCCCATTAGCGAAAGCGAAGAAGGCAGTGATACGGGCGTTTACAACGACGCCGTTGGAATCGGCAAAGTCGTGGACGCCGTGCTATCGTACTCCACAGAGTACCCCGACCATTCGATTGGCGTGGTTGCCCTTGACGATGCGGCATTTGATCGTATCACCGAGGAAATAGCCCGCCGCAAGGAAGCCGACCCCGAACTGGTTCTACCCGGCGAGGGCGACGAGAATAACGAGAGTTTCTTCCTCAAAACGCTGGAAAATGTGCAGGGCGACGAGCGCGATATGGTGGTGTTGTATGTCGGGCCCGACCCGGCGCAGTGCCAACCGCTTTCCGCATTCGGCGGCGAACGGCTACTAAACGTTGCCATCACCCGCGCCCGCGCCCGCATGATTATCGTGTCGGCATTCTCCTACGACGCGCCCCCTACCCAAAAAGAGGGCGAAGGTGACGCGGAGGAGCATCGCGGAATGCTTCTTCTGCGGTCGTTCCTGCGCTACGCGAAAGAGGGCGTCGGGCGGGTGGAAGTCGGCGCGGACGGCGACCCGGCGGCAAGTTTGCTTTTGCCGGGAACGCATATCCCCGATGTTCCTGCGGCGTCGGCGATGGAATCGGTGGTGGAATCGCGTTTGCGCGAAAAGGGCTACCAACTGCGGAAGCAGGTCGGTTTGTCCGAATACCGCGTAGACCTTGCCGTCGTGAATCCCGACAAGCCGCAGAACTATTTGCTCGGTGTCGAGTTCGACGGGCCGATGTATGCGACCGGCGAAACGGCACGTCACCGCGACCGTTTGCGCGTGGATATGCTCCTTGACCGGGGCTGGAACCTGCACCGCGTCTGGGCGTTGGATTTTGAAGCCGACCCCGACCGCGAAATCGGGCGCATCGAAGCGGCAATCGCCCGCGCCAAAAAAGCGGGCGCGTCGCCGGTGCGGGGCAAGCGGCGCACGGCGGCAAAAAAGGACGCGACAATCGTTTTCTGACGTATCAGGACGGGTGGAGGAACGGCGGAATCAGGTTCGCCTCCCGCTTCACTCTTTCGATGGCTTCCTGCGTAGCAAGAATATCGGCGAGTGTAGGGGAACGTTTGCCGCGCATTTTTTGCCGAATCCGCTTGCGGGCATAATTGTCTTGAAGGCGCAGGATATGGTTACGGGCGACCTCAATTTTGTACAGCACCGCCAGCAAATGTTTCTCCTGCGCGTTGCTTTGCAAGTCCGCGCCTATAAGACGGCTCAAATGCACCAAAAGTTTGACGTAACTGGGTTCACCGGCGACGCCGCAGTATTTCAGTAGGGACGAGCGTAGCGCACCGGCACGAACCGATAAAGGTAGTTGTGCATCACGAACTTTGCGAGCATAGTTGTTGAACGATCCCGGCATGATGTCGTTTCCGAAGTTTTATTCGTGCTTACCACAATACAGGAACGGCGGGCGCATACGCCGC
>JACMIU010000543.1 GCA_014380985.1 Armatimonadota bacterium
AGCGTTTTCGCGGTACACTAAGCGCATGAGTACAACGAACGTTCTTCTTTCGCGGCTTGCTTCGCGCAGACGGTGGTTCGCGCTGGCGGGCGTGGCGTTTATCGGGCTGTCCGCCGCCTGTCTTTCGGGGGGAACCGCCCCCGGTACGGCGAAAGCGCAAGCCCCGACTACCGCCGAAATCACGGTGACAGTGGACGCCGCGAAATCGCGCCGCGCCATCGACCCGCGTATCTACGGCTCGGCATACGCCGACGACGCGGCGATTAAAGACCTGCGTTTGCCGGTGCATCGCCTCGGCGGCAACAACACATCACGTTACAACTGGAAGCAGAACGCCGACAATCGCGGCAACGACTGGTTTTTCCAAAGCATCGGCGACGATTCGGCGACGCCCGGCGAACGAATAGATACGTTTATCACACGCTCCAAGACGGGTGGCGCGGAGCCGATGATTACCGTACCAATTATCGGTCACGTGGCGAAAATCGGCGCAAACCGCGAGAAAACATGGTCGTACAGCGTTCAAAAGTACGGGGCGCAGGAGAAAACCGATCAGTACAATACCGATTCCGGCAACGGCAAAAAGGCAGACGGCAAGGAAGTTTCCGGCAACAATCCGCTCGACGCGAATATCGCCGTTGACGCCGCATATCAGAAGCCGTGGATAGAGGCTATCAAAACAAAGCACGGCGCGGCAAGCGGCAAAGGCTTACGTTATTATGTTTTAGATAACGAGCCGGGAATCTGGCACGGAACCCACCGCGACGTTCACCCGACAGGCGCGAAGATGGACGAGGTGCGCGACAAGTCGGTGGCAACCGCGCAAATGCTCAAGTCCGTAGACCCCGCCGCGCTTGTCATGGGACCGGAGGAATGGGGTTGGACGGGCTACCTCTACAGCGGGTACGATTCTCAGTGGGGAAACACGAGGGGTTGGGCAATGCTTCCCGACAAACTTTCGCACGGCAACAAAGAGTTTTCCGCTTGGTACTTGGAGGCGATGAAAGCCGCCGAGATGAAAACCGGCAAGCGACTGCTCGATATTTTCACGCTCCATATCTACCCGCAGGGCGGCGAGTTTTCCGGCGACGTTTCGGAGGCGATGCAACTGCGCCGTAACCGCTCGACCCGCGCCCTGTTCGACCCCGCGTACAAAGACGAAACGTGGATTAACGACACCGTGCGTTTGATTCCGCGCATGAAGGAATGGGTAGCGAACAACTATCCGGGGACGCAAACCGGCATCACGGAATACAACTGGGGTGCGGAAGAATCGGTGAACGGGGCGACCGCGCAAGCCGATATTTACGGCATTTTCGGGCGCGAAGGCTTGGACATGGGCGCACGGTGGACAACGCCGAAAACCGGTTCGCCTGTTTACAACGCGATGAAACTGTTCCGCAACTACGACAATAAGGCGTCCGGCTTTGGCGAAACGAGCGTTTCGGCGACCACGAACGCGCCTTACGAAACGCTGACGACGTATGCGTCGGAGCGCAAAGACGGCGCGATCACGGTGCTTATCGTGAATAAAGGCGTGGTGGAGAAGCCGGAAACGCGGCAGGTGTCGCTGTCGGTCACGGGCAAGGCATCTGGGGCGGCGCAGGTATGGCAAATCGGCACGGCGAATAGCGGCGCGATTACGCCGAAGGGCGATGTGAGCATCAAAGGCGGCAAGGTGGCGTTGTCGCTTCCGACACCGAGCGTGACCCTACTCGTGATTCCGAAGAATTAGCGCGTGTCGGGGTACAAGGCGGCGAGGCGGTCGCCCGACACCCCGCGAGCGTGGAGGTAGTGCAGGTACAGCCATAGAAAGACGTAGCGGGTGCGGCGTTTTCCCGCGAACCGCCGCGCCGAAGTGGTCACGGTTTGCGGCAGTAGCACGGTGTGTGTGCCGGTGGCGTGGGCGTGTGCTTCGAGGCGGCAGACGAGTTCCCAATCCTCCATCAGCATCCCTTCGCGGAAACCGCTGAGCGTTTCCCACACGGCGCGGCGCAGGAAAATACAAGAGTCGCCGTAGTAGTGCCGCGCTCGTCGGGATCGCCCATTGTACACCCACGCGAAAAAGTCGTTGGCGGCGGACGACGGCGCGAACCGTAGCGTGAAGTTCCCGGCTATGGTCGCGGGGTCGGAAAGCGCGGTATGAATCGCGGCGTCCGCGTTCGGTGGCAGAAGCGTGTCGGCGTGGAGAAACAGTAGCACGTCGCCGGTCGCCGCGTTTGCGCCCGCGTTTTGCTGGTGTCCCCTGCCCCGTTTCGTTTGTAGCACGGTTGCACCGTGCCGCGTGGCGATTTCGCGGGTATCGTCGGTCGAGCCACCGTCCACGACGATAATTTCCGCGCCGGGCAGGGCAAGCGAAGCGGCGGCAAGGGTTTCCCCGATTGCCGCCGCTTCGTTTAACGCCGGAACGATAACGCTGATTCGCACGGCGTTTTATACCCGGTTTGCGTATTTCTACGGCGGGTATGGTTGCCCCGACACTTCGGCAATCGTTCGCAGTTCCCCAATTTCGGCGATGCGCTTCATTTCCGCGATAGCCGCGTTCTCGTGGCGCAAGGTGTTGAACAGGCTCGCGCCCCACGTGAGCAGGAGCAGACACGCGAGCGGCACAGCAATCGAGCGCGTTCCCCGCGTAACCCCGGCGGCGACCGGGATCTTGAGCATTCGGCTAAACAGGGCGAACAGGGCGAGCATCAGGAGCGGCAGGCACGCCATCATCGTGCCAAAGATAACCGGCACGAGGGTAAGCCAGAGCGGTTGCGCCGTGCCGCTGTGTTCGTAACCGTCGGGATCGCCGCCGCTCATCCCTTGTAAGGAACCGAGCGACGATGTGAACCCGCCGAACAGCACACCGACTGTGACCGCCAGCCCCCCGATAACGCCGAATGAAGCGATTGTCGCCAGCATCACGCAAGTACCGTGACCGACTTCCCGCGCCGTTAAACGAAGCACGAGCGGGGTGATTACGAGCGTCAAGATGCCGACGCCGATAATGACGATGGGAGTATCGCCCGGCGTCAGCAGTGTGCTTTCCGCGTTCGCTACAGCGGCGAGAACAAATACCGGTGTTAGTAGCCCCATCCAAACGCCCCACCGTGCCGATTTTTGTAGCGGTTCGTTTCGCTGAAGGCGCAGTGAAAACTTGTAAATCAGCGCGAAAACACCGGCGAAGCCGAGCGCGAATAGTATTCCGGCAAGTAGCAGTATGTTTCCCGCCCAGCCGAGCGTGAGCTGGATCATCTTATCACCGTAACCGAAGTACGATTGTGGGCTACCCGTTTTCCAGATTTTTTTAAGCGCGGCAGTGCGTTCCATCGTGGCTAAAAACGCGGTGGCTTCTTCGGGATGCCCGACCGAGCGTAAATACGCGGCATACTTGTTTTGTCGCTCTTCAATCCATCGCTTGCTTCGGTCTTTGTCGGTCGAAAAGTAGGGGTCATCCGTCCACTCCGCGCCACCTGCCCGCGTCCGCGCGATACCGGCGACGGCACTCCCGACTAAACCGCCGATGAAACTGCTCCGTTGATTTTGCATCGCGTCGCCGATCTGCCGCGACGCACGGCGAATCTGAAAGCCAGACTCGGCGTCTCCGGCAAGTTCGGCTTGCATCGCTTTCACGCTCGCCATTCGCGCCGACGACCGGATACCGGCGTAGTGCGGGAACAAAATCGCCGCCATCGAACTCATCCGCGCAATCGCCCCGACCTCGCCGCCGTGCCTCGCTTGGAGCAGTTTCCACTTCGCGTTTGTTTCGCGGAACGAGTCATCGTCCCAGCGCGGCGCGGCTCCGGCACGAACCCATGCCGCTACCGCTTGGTCGTCCTTCTTTTGCGCGAAGTATCCCAACGCCGCCATGGTAGGAAAGTAGCCGTTGTCGGGTTCGAGCGTTTCGCCTTGCTCGGCAAACGCGACGATTCGCGCCGCGTTTCGCATCGGTTTGTACGGGCGCGTTTCCGGCTTTCTTTCTTTTTGGCGGCTCGGCGACTCTAACAGTGCCTCTTCCGGTCGGCTCGGTATAGACTCCATGCTGAGCATCCGCAAAAGCGCGGCGATAACCTGCGGATTGTTCGGCGTGTCGCGGTTTAAGGCTTCGAGACGTCTCACTGACTCTTCGCCCGATGAGGACAATGCCGCACCGTAGCGGATGTCGAAATCGCGGGAGTTTAACGGCTCGGCGTTCTCGCCGCTCCCGTTCAATTGGGTGACAATCGGCGCGAACGTCCACGGCATCAGTTGCAGCCGCGCCAGCCAGCCAGTCGCCGGTAGCAAAAGTAGCGCGGCGACAAACGCGAGTGTCGCGCCGTAGAAGATTCTCCGCCGAACCGACATTTTGAGCGATATTTTCATTTGCTTTCGTCTTTCGATGGCGGCAAAGTCGCCGCTACGGTTTTGAGATGCTGGATTTCGCCGACGCGGTTCATGGTTTCCATTTCCCGAATCGCTGCGTTTTCGTGGCGCAGGGCGAGCAGGAACGCGCCCGCCCACAGGAGCGTTAGTACCGCCGCGAGCGGAACCGCCATTGCCCGCATTCCCCGCGTCACGCCCGCCGCGAACGGCACTCGTAGTATTTTAGAGAACACGCCGAACAGCGC
>JACMIU010000544.1 GCA_014380985.1 Armatimonadota bacterium
CTCGTAAAAGTAAACACGCATACCAATCCCAAGGCGCATAAAAACGCAATCAATGAAACATTGGTTAAATACTGCTTCTTACGTAGTCCCATAGGAGTTGAGCAAGTATATATCCGTTTTTCATGCGCCGCAAGGCTGAATAAAAACTATTTTTTCAAGGGACACATCACGGCGTTTTTTCACGCCGCGCAATCTCGCAACCGAGGGCACGTACCGTTTTCTTTGCCACCGGCTTCCCAGTTAAGATGGCGTCCAGCGCGGGGCGCAGGTATTGTGGGCGTTTGGATTCGGCGACGCTTCCGCCCATCTTGTCGAACGCGCCTTTGTAGCGCAAAACGCCTTTGCCGTCAATCACGACGAAGTATGGCGTCACGGTCGCCCCGAAGTACGTTGCCATTTCCTGCGCCGGTTTATCGTCCAGCACGGGAAAGTTGAGTTTGCGCTTCTTCAGTTCGGTCATCAATTCGGCGTCGGTCTCCTCGAAGTTGGAGTGAACGCCGATTATGGCTACCTTGCCCGGTGCGACGTACCGTTTTTGCAGAGCGGCGATTTTGTCGGCGTACTGCCACGTGACGCCGCACCGATTGGCGACAAAAACCAACAGTACCGCTTTGTTTCCCCGTGTGTAATCGGCAAGCGTCGGGCGGTAGTTTCGTTCGCCCGTCACCATGTTGCAGAGCGGGGCGAGTGTTTTAATCGGCTTGTCTATCTGCGCCGTTTCCGTCTGCGCCCCAACCGGGAGGGCGGCGAAAATTGCCGCGCCAACCGCGCTGATAATTCGTACTACGTTTCGCATATCTTCAAAGACCGGTGGCGCGGGACGTAAAGTTCCTGAGCAAGACGGGATGAGCCGGGGAACGTGCCACGCCAAAGCGTGTTATAATGGGAATATCTACGAGGAAAAACGGTCACACGTTGCTTAGGGGGATGAGTTTTTGACGGGTGTAATCGGGCGCGTCGCCCAAAGTCGCGGCATACGGCAACTGGTCAAGTTCTGTATCGTCGGCGTATCGTCGCTGACGATTGACTTAATTGTCTTCAATCTGCTTCTCGATCACGTCGCACCAATCTGGGCGTTATCCGCCGCGTTTGTCGCCGGGGTTTCCAACAGTTTCTTTTGGAACTCGCGCTGGACATTCGCCGGGAACGAGCGCAACCTGAAACGCCAACTGCCGATTTTCTTCGGCACGAATTTGGTGGGTTTCCTGCTCAACACCGCGATTACTTCCGGCGTTCTGGTGCTGGCGGCGCAGTGGCGTTTGATGGATACGAACTACCCGCCGATGGAAACATTGCGCCTCGTGTTTTTCCGCGACACCAATTCGGTCGGCTTTTCCCGCCTCGCCTTGAACGCGGCGAAACTGTGTGCCGCCGTGGTGGTGGTGGCGTGGAACTTCACCGCCTCGAAGTTTATAACCTTTCGCCATGCCGGAGCCGATCCCGCTTCCGCCACGGACGAAGAATTGATGCAAGAAAATGATTAAAGAGATATTTGTCAACACGTCCGACCCCCGCGAATCGCGTATCGCGGTGAAGGAGGATGGGCAGTTAGTGGAACTGCATATTGAGCGCGAAGAGCGCGTGGTCGGCTCGATCTACAAGGGCAAGGTAGACAACGTTCTGCCGGGCATGGATGCCGCGTTCCTTGAAATCGGCTTAGACCGGAACGCTTTTTTGTATGCGGGCGATATTGTCGCCGCAGATGACGATAGCGGCGACAACCGGGGCGGCGGACGCGGGCGTTCGTCGCGCCCCGTGACCGCTATCAAAGACCTTGTGAAGCGCGGGCAGGAAGTCTTGGTGCAGGTAGTCAAGGGACCGCGCGGAACCAAAGGCTCCCGCGTTTCGACCCGCATCTCGCTTCCCGGTCGGTATCTGGTGTTTATGCCCGACGAAAACAGTGTCGGCGTGTCGCGCAAGATTGATGACCCGAAAGAGCGCGACCGTTTGAAGCGCATCGTGGAGAACCTACGAAAGCCTGCCGTCGCCGAAGGGCGCGGAAACTACGGCTTAATCGTTCGCACCGAAGCCGAGGACAAAACCGAGCGCGAGCTCAAGCAGGACTTGGAGTTTTTGGAGCAAACATGGGCGCAGATCAAGGCGAAAGCCGCAGTCACTCCCGCGCCGAACCTTGTGTATCAGGACTTGTCACTCCTGTTCCGCATTTTGCGCGACACCTTCGGCGCGGATGTGGATCGGTTGGTTCTCGATTCGGCGGACGATTACCGCAAAGCGCACGAACTGTTAGACTTTTTCGGACCAACGTTGAAAGATCGCGTTCAACTGTATGATGGCGAGAAGCCGCTTTTCGAGCAGTTCGGCATCGAGCAGGATATTGAGAAACTGCTCAAGCGGCGCGTTTGGCTGAAATCCGGTGGTTACCTGATTATTGACCAAG
>JACMIU010000545.1 GCA_014380985.1 Armatimonadota bacterium
AACCCGCGAAACGGTAATCGCCCACACCACGCAAAACGCGCACCGGGCGTTCCCCCGACTGACGCAAGCCGGAGAAACGCCTCTTCCTTAAGCGCGGCGGCGACGCGCTATTACCGCGCCGAGTAGTCCCGCGCCATCTGCAAGAAGCGCGAGCGTCCCCGCTTCGGGGACTACGGCGACATTCAGCGACGGATACGGGAACTGCCGCCCTCCGTAGTCGTGGTTCGACAAGGGCGTGAGGTCGCCGAACTGCCCGCCAAGCCCCTGACTTTCCATCAGGATATTGACGCCGTTCGATTTTGTGCCGGGTTGACCGTTCAGCACCGTGTACGAACTCAGACCCACCGATGCCGCCGGGTTGAGCGGATTCACGAGCAATGCCCACGAATTATTCAGCGTCGCGGCGGCGGCGGTCGCATTGCTCGTGCCGTCATAATTGTCGTCAATGAACGTGCCGTTGAGTCCCGACGTTATGTCCACATCGGCGAATCCGAGCGAGTGTCCGATTTCGTGTGACAGGAGTAGCCGAAATACGCTTAAATCGTAGGTCGCGCCGCGATTGAGGATAATGTCGGAGCCGATAATCGCGCCCGCGTTGTAGCCGGTTGTGCCGGAAGTCAGCGTCACGGGACCGCCCGCGGCTTGAAAGCGCGTTTCGCCCTGTTGCCCGGTGTTGCCAAGGTTCCAGAAAAAGCCGTCGTTGTAGGCGAAAAGGTCAATTTCCGCGCCGTTCGTGTTCAAACCGCCGTTCATGTTATCGCCGAGACCGACCGCCGTGGTCGCAAAGTCCGGCGTGAACGATAGCGCGGTGGTCAAGCCGGT
This sequence comes from Armatimonadota bacterium, assembly GCA_014380985.1. GTDB lineage: Bacteria > Armatimonadota > Armatimonadia > Armatimonadales > Armatimonadaceae > JACMIU01. The sequence continues at coordinate 823 of JACMIU010000545.1, forward strand.
CGCCGGGTCGGTAACAGTCCAAGCGTTGAACGCTTCCTCCACAGCGAGTTGGGAATCCGTTACCGTCACCCCGCCGCTAAACGTGAACTGGCTAAAAAGCCCGGCGTAGGAGCCACCCTGCATGGAGTAACGTATCCCGCCGCCGAGCGAACGCTCGTTGCCCGCGTTGGTGCGCGGCGCGGCATCCCAGCGAAAGCACCCGGACAGTCCGGTGTTGCCGAACACCCCGGCGGCGTTTGCTGAAGTCCCACCTGACCAACAAACGAATCCAAGGGCGAAGCCACTAAGCACGATCTGGGCGATGTGCCGATCTGTCTACTCCTTCCTTCTTTATATTTATGGGGATTCGTTAAGAAAAGAATAAGTTTTTGACGATTCGATTAAGCCACTGTTAAATCTTCGTGATTTTCCTTGCCCCTAGTTATTTCCGTGGTATATTCTCGGTGTATCGCTACACTGGCTACAAGAACGAAGAAAATGGCAACTGCTACTCGAACAAAATCCGCCGCGTCGCAACGTGTCGCCCCCGCGCCGACGCGCACCGAGACAGCGACGGTCGCGCTTTTATCGCTCGCCCGCGAAAGCGGCGCGGACACCCGCCTTCCGTCATTTTTACAGTTGCGCGAATCGCTCGGTGTGTCGGTAGTCACGCTCAACAAGGCACTCGCCACTTTGGAAGCGCATCAGGTGCTGTACCGGCGGCACGGAGTCGGCATCTTCGTATCGCCGCACGTGAAACGCCGCATGGTCAGTATTGTGGTCAATCCGCGCTTTGCCGTGTCCGAACCGGGCGGGGTCGCCGAGGAATCGCCGGTTTGGGGAGTATTGGTCGGGTTTCTCAAGACGCATCTCGACACGGCGGGTCACGATTTCAACGTACAGGTGCTTGCCGACGAATCACCGGATACCACGCCGCTTTACACCGATTTTGCCCGCGCCGTGTCCGAAGCGCGGGTGCACGGGGTTCTGGGTATCGGTGTGACGGAGAAGGCGATTCGTTTCTTCTCCGAGCATCAGGTTCCCGTGGTGACATTCGCGGGCGAGGGCGACCATCGCATCGAACTCGACAACCCTGCGCTGATCGCGTCCGCTACCCGCGCCCTGCTACAAAGCGGTTGCCACAGATTGGCACTGGTGCTTCCTGGAACCAGCAACGGCATTACCGATACTTTTGCCGAAGAAGATATTGCCGCATCGCGCCACCTAAGGGCATTCGCCGACACGTTGCGTGGTTTTGGCGTTCCTTTGCTGCCCCACTTTATCTATGACGGCGGCTTTTTAGCGCGGGCGGGCTTTACCACCATCGTTCCCACCGCCTTGTGGCACTTGGGCTACCGCGTCGGGCAATCGCTTTTCGCCGGTGCCGAACGGGCGGACGGCGTGGTTTGCACCAACGACGTGGTGGCTTCTGGTTTGCTGACCGCCGCGCAGGAAGCGAACATCGGTATTGGTTCGCAGGTGCGCTTTGCCACACACGCCAACACAACGCTTTCCACTCTAACGCCGTGGGCGGGTCGCATTATCCGCCTCGCGGTGTCGCCCGACGAGATAGCCCGCCGTATGCTCGTCAAACTTAATCACCTAATGGCGGGAAATACCGACCCGGAGCCACGGGAGCGATACCTCGCCACCGTGTTACCACCCACCGTTCCGACCGAACCGGAACGCAATTAATCAAGGAACCAACATCATGATCGTTACCAACCCACTCGTGAAAAAACAAACGAACCGTACTGCTTTTACTTTAATCGAATTGCTCGTTGTTATTGCTATTATCGCTATCCTCGCCGCGATACTGTTTCCGGTGTTTGCACAGGCACGCGAAAAAGCGCGGCAAACATCGTGCCTTTCCAATATCAAGCAGATTTCGCTCGGCTTGATTCAGTACCAGCAAGATTTCGATGAAACCGTCCCTTTCAACCGGGAGTGTAACAATCCCGGTGGCACTCCCTGCATCGCGGATCGTGTGATTGTGGGATGGATGGATCTGGTTGACCCGTACATCAAGAGCCGTCAGGTCTTCAAGTGTCCGTCCGACACTGTGGAGCCGATCCCATACCTGCCCACCGATCTGGATATGCAAGGCAATAGAGCCGTGCGCGGTCACAAGTGGACATCCTCCACCACCCCGGCGGACTGGGGCGGCGCGTACCAATCGTCGTATGCCCGCAACAACAATCTGGCAAACAACGGCACGAATACGGCGACCCTTGCCGATATTCAGTTTGTGGCGACCACGCTAATGGTAGTGGAATCGGCGGCGAACTCCGGCGGCGGCGCGAACGGTTTGGAGCGCGGTCATGGTTCGGTGTTCTCGATTGTACGTCCGCCCGCGATTGTCGCTACGCCGTGCGTTTTGAACGACCCCGCCAACACGACCAACAACCGGGCCAACTTCTTCGGAACGTTGATACCCGAACAACAAACGAACGAGCGCGCCATCCCATCGAGCCAGCGTCACAGCGGCGGCGCGAACTACGGGTTCGTGGACGGTCACGCCAAATGGTACAAGCCGGAGAACATCAAAGGACAGTGCAGTTTCGGCAACCGCAACGAGATCGGCAACGATGGCTCGACGCCCGACTTCCGGCTTTAAGAAACCCCGTACCGGATTGTTGCCCGGTTTTCGGACGGCAATCCGGTACAGTAGCACGAAGGAAACCCCGCATGAAAACTCATTACCCGCTGACTCGCCGCGACCTGATCACCGGTGGCATCACGCTTGCCGCGTCTGGTTCGCTACTCACCCACGCCGACGCCGCCCCGACGAAGGATTTTTCGTTCGTGCATCTCACCGACACGCATATTCAGCCGGAACTTGGCGCGACCGAGGGCGTCCGCAAGGCGTTCGCCGCCATTCGCTCGCTGAAAGAGAAGCCCACGTTCGCCCTTGTCGGCGGCGATATTGTGATGGATGCGGCAATGGTAGATCGGAAGCGCACCGATGCCGTGTACGATTTGTGGCAATCCACCGCCGATGAACTCGGTGTGCCACTATACTACTCGGTCGGCAACCACGATGTTTACGCGATTGGCGGTTCCGCGCCCGTGGCGAAAGACAATCCCGAATGGGGCAAAGGAATGTGGCAAAAACGCACCGGCGCGAAAAACCGTTACGACACATTCGATTTCGGCGGCTACCGGTTCGTCACGCTCGATTCGGTGCAAATCGCCGAAGGCGGCAAGTGGTGGGGCGAGTTCGACGCCGAACAGCTGATGTGGCTCGACAACCTGCTACGCAAAACCGGCAACACCATGCCGCTCGTTTTCCTGACGCATATCCCGGTGATGACGCTTTTCGGGCAATACACCGGCGGCACGACGCAGGCGTTGGGCGAAGGGATGATTGTGAAAAACGGGCGCGAGTTCGTGGAAATGATTGCGCCCTACAACGCACAGGCGGTCTTGCAAGGGCATACGCACGTGGTCGAGGTGTGTGAGTATCTCGGTACGCGCTATATTACCGGCGGCGCGGTTTGCGGCGATTGGTGGAAGGGCAAGCGACTCGGCGTACATCCCGAAGGTTTTAACGTGTTTAGCGTCAAGGGCGGCAAATTAGCGCATCGCTACGTGCCGTATGGCTGGGACGCCGCGAAGTACGCGGCGAAAAAGCAAGATGGCTAACGACGATTCACTCGGCTACTTCGTGCAGATTCGCCGCCACCGCGCCACGCATCTGGTGTATCTGCACACGTATGAACCGGCGACCGGGCGGCACGTGGAACGTGCGCTTGTCGGCGGATTCCCTTGCGACGCGGCGGACGACTGCGCCGCCCGCGTCGCCATTCGGGTAGCGGCGCAAAAGGCGGTGCGCGATTGTTTGCGAACGTGCCACGGGGAACTGCAAGCCGCAACGGTTCGCGGTGCGCTATGCCATGTGCTTCGCCCTGCGGCACAAACGCCCGCGAACCGATAAAATACCGTCACCAATCGGTGTTTTATGAATCAACCTTCCGTCGCCCTGCTTCCCGGCAATGCCCCGCCCGTGGTGTGCGGTATCGGCGACCACGCCGTTTGCCTCGCGGATGCCCTACGTGATTTGGGTTTTCCGGTGCGCTTGTACACCCGCGCCCTGCCCGGCGTTCTCGAATCGGACACGGTTTCTACCCCCGCGCCGCGCCTTGACGACGCGGGAATCGCGGCATTTATGGCGCAAATTATCGCGGATGGTGTGCGCGTCCTGCACCTTCAGTACGAAGCCGACACGTTCGAGAACAACGGCTTCGCGCTATGGCGGTTCGCGGTTGCCGCCCGCAAGGCGCGAATGCCGCTCGTGACGACGTTTCACGCCTTAGACGGGCCGCGCCCGTGGAAGAGAGCGCACCGGCTCGCGCTTATCGCCGGACTGGTCGGGAGCCGCGACGTTATTGTCTGCTCGAAGCGGCAGTACAACGCGGTGGTTCGCGTCCCCGGTCTGCGGACGAAAACGCACCTAATACCGGTCGGCGCGACGATTGCGAAAACCGGCGTCCGCG
>JACMIU010000546.1 GCA_014380985.1 Armatimonadota bacterium
TCTGATTATTGACTCGATTCAAACCATGCAGTCGCCCGATGTCGAATCGTCGCCGGGAACCGTGTCGCAGGTGCGGGCATCCACCGCCGCGCTTGCCGCTATCGCAAAGGGTCAAGGGATTCCGGTGTTTCTGGTCGGTCACGTCACGAAAGAGGGCGCACTCGCGGGACCTCGCGTCTTAGAGCATATGGTGGATACCGTGCTGTATTTCGAGGGCGACCGGCATTTGACGTTCCGCGTTTTGCGGGCGGTGAAAAACCGATTTGGTAGTACCGACGAACTCGGTATTTTCGAGATGCGCGAAGAGGGCTTGGTCGGCGTCGAAAACCCGTCCGAACTGTTCTTAGCCGAACGCCCCGAAATGCAGCCCGGCTCCACCGTCACGGCGACGATTGAAGGCACGCGCCCGCTTCTTGTCGAGATTCAGGCACTCGTCGCGCCGTCCTACCTCGGTTCGCCGCGCCGCACCACGAACGGCGTTTCCCGTGACCGTGTGGCGATGATTTTAGCGGTTTTAGAAAAGCGCGTCGGCTTGTCGCTCGCCAATCAGGACGTGTATATCAATGTCGCCGGTGGCATCAAAATCGAGGAACCCGCCGCCGACCTTGCTATCGCGCTGGCTATCGCGTCCAACTTCAAGGAAATGCCGGTAGATCCGAAGGCGATATTTTTGGGCGAAGTCGGCTTGTCGGGCGAAGTGCGCGGCTGTTCGCAGATTGACAAACGGCTCAAGGAAGCGGCGCGTCTCGGCTTTGACATGGCACTGATTCCCGGCAAAAACGTCGGGCGCGACGCGAAAGGTTCGGGCATCGCGTTCCTCGGCGTGGACGGACTCAGGGAGGCGGTGGATAAGTCGTTAATTAGCCCGTCGGGGGTGTGACCACCCCCGAACGGGAGGGCGCGTCAAACATCGTAGAAGAACTGTTCGCGCACGATATGCCCCTCTTTCACCGTGTAAACGCCGATTTCGTCTACCGCGAACCCCTGCCCACTGGCGGTGTTCGTCGCCTCGAAGCGCAGGTGAAGCGCGAAGTTGCTTCCGCTTACGAGCGGTTCCGAAATATGCGTGTAGCGGAACGAGTGCGTGTCGGCGAAGCCCTGCATCGAAGCCCGCACGGTCGCCTTGCCGCTCCGGGTGCGGACGGGATCTGCCTCGACGGTTTCGATGGCGTCGTCGTAGAGTGCGTCAATCGCGGCGACGTTTGCGTTTTCGCCCAAATAGGCGACTAATTTTTGAGCAATTTCTTCAGTAGTGCTTGGCATGATGTTTCCTTATTTCTATTTTGCTGGGAATGGTTTCCCCGGCAAGATAAAAATATCACCCACGACACAGGGCGGGAAGAACAATTCCGCCCGACTATTTACCGATTTCGCCCGACATTTCGCCCCCCGGTTCGCCGGGCAGTTTTCGCCAATCGGCGGGCGCGATTCCCATCCGGTTTTTGAACAGGCGGCTAAAGTGCGCCACCTCGTCGTAGCCCAAATGCGCCGCGATTTCCCGAACCGGTTTGTCCGTGTACAAAAGTAAACGCCGTGCCTCTAAACATACGCGGTCGTGAATCATCTGTAGCGGGCTTTTTTCGGTGTACAGCGCGAACAGGTTGGTCAGCGTTTTCGGCGACCGGTGCAAAAGACCCGCGTAGTCCTGCACCTGATGTAGCCTGCGAAAATGTTTTTCCAGTAGCACATTAAACTGCCGCACGATGTCGAGATCGGTGTCCCGGAACGTCGCGGGAAGTATCTGTTCGCGCA
>JACMIU010000547.1 GCA_014380985.1 Armatimonadota bacterium
CGACGAACTAAAAGACGCCTTACGTCGCAAGCCCTTGCCCTACGGAACCTACTTTGACAGTATCGCCCCCGCCCGCACCTTTGGCTTTATTGAGGAGGTCGAAGCGTTGCGAAAAGCCGGACTTGCTCTCGGCGGTTCAGAGGAAAACGCGGTGGTCGTGTACCCCGACCGATACTCCTCTCCCCTACGCTTCCCCAACGAGTTGGCGCGGCACAAACTCTTAGACTTGATGGGCGACATCGCGCTTGCCGGTTTGCCACTACCGAACATGGAGGTTTTCGCGGTGAAGCCGTCGCACCGTTTGAATGTGGAGTTTGCGCGGGCGTTGGTCGGTTCGCTCGGACGCTAAAGCGGCTTGCGCTTAATCTCCGCCGCCAAGCGCGGAAACCCCTTCGGCGTTGCGGCGACCTTCTCGTACAACAGCACCCGGCGCGTCGCGGGCGGCTCATCCGAGCCGGGAATCGCGGGAAGCGTCAGGGCGCGGTCGTCCACAAGGCGCACGTTTAGCGCGTATGCGGCGTCAACGGATGCGGCAAGTTCATCGTCCACGTTGCCGCTTTTTTGGGCGACGAACCGTTTTCCCGATTTGACGAGCGGGGCGCACCATTCCAGCAGAACGGGAAGCGCGGCAACGGCGCGGGCGGTCACGACATCGAAGCGGTCGCGCAAAGCCGGGTCGCGCCCGGCGTCCACCGCGTTGGCATGAACCGTGGCAACGTCCTGTAAATGGAGCGCGGCGCAGACGCTATCGAGGAATGTTAGCCGTTTCTTCAGCGAATCGAGCAGGGTTAGTTGGAGGTCGGGGCGGGCGATTTTTAACACGACGCCGGGGAAGCCCGCCCCGGTTCCGACATCGCACACGCTTGCGCCCATGCCCGGCGGGAATGCGGCAAGCACCGTGAGCGAATCGGCGAAATGCTTCACCGCCATTTCCCGCGATTCCGTGATGCGCGTCAGGTTCGTGTGCGCGTTGGTTTCGAGAAGAAGGCGGGCATACGTCACGCACTGCGCGGTTTGCTCCGGCGTTAGCGGCACACCGACCGCCACGGTCGCGCTGGTTAGCGTCTCCACAAACGCCGCTTCGTCAAAATCGTTTTCGCCAGTTTCCACAGTCGCATTGTATCAGGGGGTCGCCTGTGCTATAGTTAAGTCATGTCCGAGTATCGAGATACCGCTTTTTCGCAAGCCATGACCGACGCCGCCACCCGCCGCGTTCGCACCCGCTATGCCCCGTCGCCGACCGGTTCGCCGCACGTCGGCAACCTTCGCACCGCCTTGTTTTCCTATTTGCTCGCTAAACGCTTTGGCGGCGATTTTATCCTGCGTGTCGAGGATACCGACCAAACGCGCCTTGTACCGGGCGCGTTAAACGATATTATCCAGTCGCTTCGCACGATGGGCATGATGTACGATGAAGGCCCCGACGTGCTTAGTGTGGAAAAATTGGACAAGGAAAAGTACGGCGACGTGCCGAGCGAGTTGCTCCCGACGTTCGGCGGCGACCATGCGCCGTATTTTCAAAGCCAGCGATTGCCGCGTTACCGCGAAGTAGTGGACACCCTGCTCGCGGAAGGCAAGGCGTATTATGCGTTCGAGACACGGGAAGAATTGGACGCGCAACGTGCCGCTTGCGAAGCGCGGAAAATCCCGTTCTTATACGACCGCAAGTACCGCGATTACGACATGGCGGAGGCGAAGGGGCGCGTTGAGGCGGGCGAAGAATCCGTGGTGCGCTTCAAGATGCCGCTTACCGGCGCAATAATCGCCGAGGACGCGGTTCGCGGGGAACTGTCGTGGGACGCCACCTCGCAGGACGACTTTGTGATACTAAAAGGCGATGGCTACCCGCCGTACCATTTAGCGGCGATTGTGGACGACCACGATATGCAAATCACGCACGTTTTGCGCGGCGAAGAATGGATACCGTCGTACCCCAAGCATATCGAGTTAATCCGCGCCCTCGGTTGGGAAGCCCCGGTTTTCGTGCATACGCCGAGCATTCTGGGACCAGAGAAAAAGAAACTGTCAAAGCGCAACGGGGCGCAACCCGTGACCGGCGTCATTTTTGACAAGCAGACCAACGAGCCGATTTACGGCTACGTAGACTACGAGGGGATACTGCCAGAAGCATTGCTGAACGCGCTGGTGTTGGTCGGTTGGTCGCCCGGCGACGATTCGGAAGTCATGCCCCGCGACGAGATTGTCCGAAAGTTCGACATTTCCGGCATCTCAGCGTCGCCGGGCGTTTTCGACAAAGACAAACTGATCTGGATGAACGGCTTGTATATCCGCGAACTGCCGCAGGCGGTGCTGGCGCAACGTTCCCTGCCCTACTTGAAGCGGGCAAAACTTGTGCCGGAATCGCCGACCGAAGAGGAAATGGCATATATTGTACAGGTGGTTGCGCTGGAGCAGGAGCGCATTAAGACGCTCGCCGAAACGCCCGATCTAACCGAATACTTTTTTCTGCCGCTTCCGAACTATCTGGAAAAATCGGCGGATAAATGGATTCGCAAGGGAACCGCGAAGGCGTATCTGTCTAACCTTGCCGCGTTCCTCGAATCGTACTCCGACTGGACACACGATGGCTTGGAGGAAGCGGTGCGGCAAATCGGCGCGAAGCACGAACGCGAACGCGGCGACATCACGCACCCGGTTCGCGTCGCCTTATCCGGGCGCGAAAACGGGCCCGGTTTGTTTGAAATGATGGCGGTTTTGGGGCGCGAGCGCGTCCTTGCCCGTCTGACACACGCGGTGCAAAACGTTTAAGCGCAAAGGAGCAGTACGATGGAAGAAGTTCCGTTTGATTTGATGGTTCGCTTTGGTCCGACGCCGCCGCGTGGCACGGGTCACGCCGATATAGAGGAAGTTCGCGCCGCGCTTCGCAAACAGCGCGTTTTCGGGGCGGCACTGGCATCGAACCGAGCGATTAACTACGACCCGGTGTCCGGCAACCGCGAAATGGCGGAGCGGGCGCATGAATCGGCGACCGTGCCGGTGATTGTCAACGGCGCGGTGTTGGATCCGCG
>JACMIU010000056.1 GCA_014380985.1 Armatimonadota bacterium
GCAGGAAATGAACTCGACGGCACAAGACGCGAACGGGTTTGTGAGGGCAAAGTCGAAATCCGGCGACGCATCCGCGCCCCCCGCCGCGACTATCGCTATCAAGCCGTGGACGCCCGACGCGCCGTATCTGAAGAAAATGGCGGGTAGCAAAACCGCCGAAGCCGCTTACGCCGTTTATCTCGCGGAGCGCGAACCGTGGGCGCAAACGCCCGCGTACTATTTCGACTGCGCCGAAGCGTTGCACCGGCGCGGCGATACCGCGCTTGCCGTGCGCGTTCTCACCGGAATCGCCGACCTGCGCCTTGAGGACGCCGCTCTGCTTCGCATCGTCGCGCACCGTTTGATGCAGTGGAACCATGCGGCGGACGCGGTTCCCTTGTTCGAGCAAATCGCCGTGCTTCGCCCGGAAGAGCCGCAGAGTTTCCGCGATCTCGCGCTTGCCCTCGCCCGGCGCGGCGACGGCGCGGCGAAAACAAACCCGGTTGCCGCCGTCGCCGATTACAACCGCGCTTTGGTGCTACTAAACGACGTTGCCACCAAACGTTGGCAACGGTTCCAAAGCATCAGCGACCTTGCCATCACCGAGGCGAACCGTGTTATCGCCCGCGCCAAACGATTGCCAAACGGTGCGGCGGGCAAACTCGTTGTGCCGCTCGATTCGCGCCTCGTGCAAAACCTCGATTGCGACCTGCGCGTCGTGATGACGTGGGACTCGGACAACTCGGACATGGATCTGCACGTGAAGGAGCCGACCGGCGAAGAGTGTTTTTACAGCCACAACCGTACCGCGATAGGCGGGCATTTATCCGACGATTTCACGCAAGGCTACGGACCCGAAGATTACTTCGTGCGCCGGGGGGTAAAGGGCAAGTACACGATTACCACTAACTACTTTGCGTCGCGAGAGCAGAAAATCACCGGCGGAACCACGGTGCAAGCCACGGTTTACACCGACTGGGGACGACCGACCGAGCGCACACAGTCGCTATCGCTACGCATGACAACCGGCAAGGAAACCGTGACCATCGGCGACGTGACGCTGGGAGCGAAACCGGGACGATAGGGTTCCTGAAGAATCCGGGGCAAACTACCGCGTAATTCGGGGCGCAGGGAAACAAAGCACCGGTACTTCATGGATACGCGCCTTGACAAGACCCGGTTTCCGGCGTACAATCACCTTCGTTGCCACCGATAGACGGGGAAACCGGTGCGATTGTGTTGCCGTGTGCTACGCGGGATTTGTGCCTTTTTAGTATAACGGTATTACAGTTGATTTGTAATCTCCAGAACGGAGTTCGACTCTCCGAAAAGGCCGCCCCGCGCCGTTTTTATTAGCGGTGGTGTGTGCAACAAAATACGGGCAGGTGTCCGAGTGGTTAAAGGAAACGGACTGTAACTCCGTTCGCGTAAGCGTACACAGGTTCGAACCCTGTCCTGCCCATACACTCCGAAACGCGGTTTCTTCCACGGGAAGAAACCGCGTTTGCTTTTGCCGCACCCACAGAAAAACGGCGCGGTAGAAGCATTCGCCTCTACCGCGCCGTTTCTAATTTTCGCCGCTTACTTAATGACGGTTGCGACGGGGTGGGAGACGCCGTTGTTCGCCTTGATGTCCTCGCGGATCACCGGCACACTGTTCACGTTCACCGTGCCGTCCGGGTTCTTCGAGAGCGTCAATGTGTCGCCTGCCGCCGTGGCGAGCGGGAAACCACCGTCCAATTTCTCCAAGTCCCGAATCGTGAACTTGTTGAACACCACGTGCTTCAGCAGAATCTTCTGGTTCGCCGCTTTGTTCGTCACCGCGTCACCGAGCATCGTTTTGTCCGCCGCAGGAAGCGCGGCGACAGCGGCGTCGGTCGGGGCGAACGCCGTGTACGGTGCGTTCTGTTGGTCACGAAGCGGTGTTTCCTTGACTTCGTTGCTTTCCGTGGTGTCGGTGAACGACACGAACCGGCTGTTCTTGTCGTCTTTCAGGGTGTCCCAAATCGGTTTGCCTTCGTCCCCGGCGATTAAAGGTTCGGGAAGGGCGTTCGCCCCGGTAGCACCGACGCCGCCCGCGGTTCCTGCCGGGGTTGTGCCTGCCGCCGCGCCGGAACCCGCGCCGCCGCGAATCGCCGACACGATGCCGAAGATGGTCAGACCGATAACGGCGGCTTGCGCGACATCACGGTTGGAGAGACCGGACACGCCGAGGAAGTCACCGGAGTCATCGGTTCCGGTGTCGGTGTAGATGACGGATGATTGTCCGAGGGCGGGGGCGTTAAAGAGCGCACCGAGCGGCAACTGTCCTAAAACCACCGCGGCGATAGCGAGA
>JACMIU010000548.1 GCA_014380985.1 Armatimonadota bacterium
GGAAGCGACCATGCCGAGCGCAATCATGCTAAATCGTTTCATTGTTTCTGTCCTTGCGTGTTTGCTACGGTTGCCGCCCGCCTTGCCGTCATCGCGCCGCCGTCCAGCACCAGCGTTTGCCCCGCGCCCGACCGGATTTCCGGCAAATGCCCGTCCCACTTTTCAATTGCCTCACCGTCGGCTTGCAGACGGAGTTGACTTAATCCCTGATCCTTCGCCGTCGCCGACGTAATGCGCGTCGCGTCGTTTTGCGCGTTTGCGATCACCACGTTCGTTTTGCGCGATACTTCGGCTATCTGTCCGCGCAAAAGCGCGATCTCGTATTCGGTGTACTGATTGATGCGCCGATTGATTTTGTCTTTGGTTTCAACCGCGGGGTACGCGGTCATCAGCATCACCGAGTCCACGGTGATGCCCTTTGGCTCCATCCGCTTCCGTAGCGATTCGGTTGCCGCCGCCGAGAAATCGCCGCGTTTCTCGCCCATCAGTTCAAACACATCGTAACGCGGTCCTACCTCGTTCACCACGTCCTTCACGGCGCGACGAATGTGCGTGGACTGAATCGTTTGTACATCCACCGGTCCGAACGCACCGAACACTTTCAGGGCGTTTTCCGGTAAAACGCGGTATACCACGCACACATCGAATGTCGTGTTGGCGTTCTCGCTGGTGGTGATGAGGATGCCGTCCGCCGCCTTGACCTCGCCTTCGTCGGTCGCTTGAACATACTTCGCCGATTGCAGTTTCGTCGGGTACGTGTACAAACGCTGGCGAAAACCGACCACGACGCGCTGGGGTTGTAGCACTTTTTGCTGAACGCCTCCCGTAGCGTTGTATAAAATGCCGACATATCCGGCATCAATCCACTGCGAACGCGATTCGCGCCACCCGAAATATCCCAAACCGGCGGCGACAAGAACGCCCCCGGTAATCAAGACCGTTTTTAGTTTCATCGTCTGACTTTCTGAAGAAGGGGCGTTTCGTCGGTCGGCGCAGTGCATACAGGGGCTACGGTTTCGCCCGGTACATCCGCCTCGCCCGTGATTTCCGCTTCCGCTTGCGCTCGGCATTCGCGCAGTCGCACCGCTTCCGCTTCGGCGATTTTGTCCCGCTCCCACCATAGGAGAAGATACGCCCAAGCCCGGCGCAAAACCGGCTTCCAGAGCGCGACGCCCAACCCGGCAACGGCGGCAAGAACGCCCATGAAAACGAGCAGAATTAGCAAATTATCTTCCAGCGCGACCATCGAAATACTTTCCTTCTAACGCATTCGACACGCGGCGTTGGGCGCGGTTGCATGTGCCTCACGGCGCGGACGCGGCGAAATAGGATTCGGCTAAAATCACGGCGGCGTAATCGTCCACGGGGCAATCCGGGGTTCGGAAGCCGGGTAGAAGACGTTCCCAGAGGGTACGCGGCGGGTTTTCCGCGCACCACCGCGCCCGCGCCCGCTCGGACGTGAACGCTTCCGGCACGGCGACAAGGGAAATGCCTTCGGGGAGAAGGGGGCGGATGGTGGCGGTAACGGCTTGGGCGTTCGTGGCGTCGCCGATTAGCGCGACCTCCACGGCATACGCGGATAGCAGGGCGGCGACCGCGCCGGGCAAGTCGGAAGTCGGAACCACGGCGCGGTGAAGCGTTCGCGGCGGGTCAGCGTTCTCTACGATTGCCACGCCGCATTTGCGGGTTCCGGGGTCAATGGCAAGCGCGATCATAACACGCTCTACGGGAACACCCTGCCGGAAGCGTTCGCCGCGTTATCCACGGGAACGAGTGACGGTGACGGTAGCCCCTTGACTTCAAAAGCAAGCGATACCGGATCGGCGGCGCGAATCGGCTTGGCGGTTTTCACGGAAACGCGGGCGCGGAACTTGGCACGTTTCAGATCATCCATGATTTTGCCCCATTCGTTCCCGCTGAGCGACACCACGGAAGAACCGTCCTCGGCTTCGCCCGACGCCACCGGAATCACGCCCGCGCCGAGCAGGGCGCGTCGCACGTCGCGGCGCAGAAAGTCATACACTTCATCGGCGATTTGTTCGCGGGTTGCGTTTTCCGCGCCTTCGATAATGGTTTCGCCGAGTTTCACGCCGCCCGCAAGCACCACCGGATTGCGGTACGTTTTCATGTCCACCAATACCGGCTCACCGACCACGGCGTTCGCATACGTTCGTAGCACCACCACAATCGGGTCTTGCGAACGGCGGATGTTTTGCGCGAGCTGGCGGAACACTTCGTCCTCGGAAGGAAGCGAAGCATCGGTCGCCGTGCCGGAGTCGGTTTGGGCGTTCGTGGGTTCCCCCGATATGACACGCGGGGCAAGCACCACGGCTTGCGAACCGTCTGTTCCGTTCGGCGAATACTTCGTTTCGCCGGATGCCGTCGCGCCGCGCTTTTCGGCGGTTTTGCCCGCCGACTTCCAGAACTTTTCGAGAGCCGACTCGATGCGCCACACCGACTGATCCGACGATACCGAAAGCCGGGCTATCTCCTCGCCGACGCGGTAGGTAATCTGCCGGTTTCGGAGCGCGGTAGTGCGCGATAAACTGGCATCTAACTCCTTGCTACGTTCGGCGATTCGCGTTTGCAAAACGTCAATATCGCCCTGTAACCGCTTCAGTTCGGCTTGCTTCGCGGCGACTTCGGCTTCAAATGCCACCCGTTCCGACGCGATTCTTTGGCGCAGTTCGCGGCTTTGCGCGAACGAAGAATCCAGCGTTCGCTTCGCACTCGTTTCGATTTTTTCACGCTGGGCGATTGCCGCGTTTTTGTCGGTGACGGCTTGGGTTGTCGCCCGTTCCGCCGCGCTGACCCGCTTCTGCACGGTCGTGAACCGGGTTTGCGCTCCGATAAGATTTCGCCGCGCCGCCGCAACTTCCGACATCGAGACGCCCAAGCGGTTCTTCGTGTCCGAATACGCCCTCTGCTTCTCCTGTAGATTGCTTTCCGCGTCCCGTAAACTGTTTTGCGCCCCGCGCAGTTCGTCCTGCTTCTTCGCCAAGTTCTGCTGGGCGATTTCGCTTTGCTTCTTTGTCGCGTCCAGAATCTTCTGCGCGTTGGCGCGCCCGGCGAGAGCCAGCCCCGCTTCGCTACGTGCTTGTTGTGTTTGCCTCTCCCGCTCGGCAACCTCAGATTGTAGTGCGGCGTTTTGCTGTCGGAGCGACTTGTTGACCGTGAGGAGTTGCGCCCCCTTTTCCAGCACGACGCGAAAGCCTTCCGACGAAAAGTAGAGGAGCAGGAACGACACGAGCGAAATCCCGACGCCGCTACCCACAGTGAAAATCATTGCGGTATGGCGCGGACGAAATCCGAACAGCGTGTGACGCCGCTTGCCGACCTGATGCCCGATGCGGTCGCCCGCCCATGCGATAAACCCCGACACCGGAATCAGGACACCTAACACCAGAAATAACAGGGGGATTTGCATAGCAGTCTATTATACGCGATATTGGTACGAATCCTTAGCGGCGAACCCGTGCGATAAGATAAATACCGAGCGCGATTCCGGCGATATTCGGCAGGGCGACGGCAAGCACCGGAGGAAGCGCACCACTAATGCCGAGCGTGGACGCGAACTGTAGCGCAATCCAGTATAAAAACGTAATCAAAATCGAGTAGCCGAAGCCGACGCCTTTGGAGGCGCGGCTCGGTGTGATGCCGAGCGGCGCACCGACCAGCGCGAAAATCAGCGACGACAGGGGAACCATAATCCGCCGCGCCTGTTCGACTTCCACGGCACGGGCGTCGCTCGCGGCGTTGTCGGCGCGGAGTGCCTGTGCCTTCTCGCCAAGTTGCGCGTTTGTCAATTCGTCGTTCGGGCGTGAGGCGATTTGGAACGCTTCCGGCGACGCGAGCTCGGTTTGCTTGCCATCCAATTGCTTGCCGCGCAAATACTGCGTTTGCCCCTGCCCGTCATAGCCAAAAGAGGTAACGCCGTAGAGCGTCCAGTTCGCGTTTGCTTCGCCGCCTTCCGCGGTTGCTGCGAACACGGTTTCGTTCGGAACGCCGTGGACATAATGGTTGATCGTGACATCAGATATGCGAACGCGCCCCGCGCCAATCGTTTGCGGTTGCCCTTCGGCATGAACCATCAGCGAAAGGCGTCCGTCGTCACCGGTTCGGCGGTACGTGAACCCCGCGCCGCCGAACAGTTGCCCCGCTTTTTGCTTTTGCGCGTTGATAATCGCCTGCCGCCCGCGCACCGAAACCGGAACAACCGTGTCGTTGATGTAGATTCCGACCAGTGTGACGACAACGGCGAACGCGGCAACCGGAGCCATGATCCGCTCCATTGGTGCACCCGCCGCACTTAACGCCGTGAGTTCCGAATCGCCGGAAAGCCGCCCGAACCCTAAAAGCGTAGCAAGAAGCATCGCAATCGGCGAAGTGAGCGCGATTACCGGGGGAAGCGAGAGCAGGAAGAACTGCACCAAAAGCGGCACAGGAACGCCTTTGTTCGCAAAGTCCAGCAGTTTGAGCAGGTTGTCGGCACTCATGAACAAGCCGACGAACAGCACCAGACTGCCGAAAAACGGCGCGATGATTTCGGAGAGTATCAGGCGGTCGAGGCGCGTCATAGCGTGAAGTTGTCTCCCAGATAATGTGTGCGGGCGAGTTCGTCCGCCGCGACTTCCTGCGCCGTGCCGGACGTGACGACCTTGCCGTCCACCAGAATATACGTCCGGTCGCAGATTTTCAGCGTCGCCTGTACGTTGTGGTCGGTAATCAGAATCCCGATGCCGCGCCGGGTGAGGGCGCGGATAATCTCCTGAATATCGTTTACGGTACGCGGGTCAATGTTGGCAAACGGCTCATCCATCAGGATAAACGCCGGGTCAGTCGCAAGGGCGCGGGCGATCTCGATACGTCGCCGCTCGCCGCCCGA
>JACMIU010000549.1 GCA_014380985.1 Armatimonadota bacterium
CGTAGCCTCCCCGACGAAAAGCGCGGCAATGATTAACGAAAAAGCCGTCCGCGCCTGTTTTGGCGCGGACGGCTTTTTCGATTATCCCTACCGATTATCGGTCGGAGGCACTCGCGGCACTGACGGCTGTCGCGCCGCTCGTTCCGCGTTGCGTGAACCGCGCTTTGAACGTTTCCACCGCTTGCTTAAGCGTAGTCGTGGCGTCCTCGGACAGGGCTTTGGTGTTGGCGATGCCGAGCGGAATATCGGGGTACGATTCGCGCACGAACGACAGTAAGCCGGTCTCGAACGCCCGCACATCCTCAACCGGCAGGTCGTCCAAGTAACCGTTGGTGGCGGCGAAAATCGAAATCACCTGATCTTCGACCTCGAACGGTTTGTACTGCGGCTGCTTCAACAGTTCGACAAGGCGTTGCCCACGATTGAGCTGCGATTGCGTCGCTTTGTCAAGGTCGGACGCGAACTGCGCGAACGCTTGCACCTCGCGGTACTGCGCAAGTTCGAGTTTAATCTTGCCCGCGACCTGCTTCATCGCCTTGATTTGCGCCGAACCGCCGACACGCGACACCGAGATACCGACGTTGATAGCCGGTCGGACACCCGCGTTGAACAGGTCGGTTTCAAGGAAGATTTGCCCGTCGGTGATCGAAATCACGTTGGTCGGGATATACGCCGAAACGTCACCCGCTTGCGTTTCGATAATCGGCAAAGCGGTAATCGAACCGCCGCCTTTCGCGTCGCTCAACTTGCAGGCTCGTTCCAGCAAGCGCGAGTGCAGATAAAACACGTCGCCGGGGTACGCTTCCCGACCGGGCGGACGACGAAGCAGAAGCGAAACTTGGCGGTATGCCACGGCTTGCTTCGATAAATCATCGTAGATAATAAGGGCGTGTCGTCCCGAATCGCGGAAATACTCCGCCATCGCGCAACCGGAATACGGCGCGAGATACTGCAAGGACGCGGGAGCGTCGGCGTTCGCGGCGATAACCGTGGTGTATTCCATCGCGCCCGCCGCACGGAGCGTTTCCACCACGTTAACCACGGTCGAGCCTTTTTGCCCGATGGCGACATAGAAGCAGAAAACGTCCTTGCCTTTTTGGTTGATAATCGCGTCTAAGGCGACGGCGGTTTTACCGGTTTGTCGGTCGCCGATAATCAGTTCGCGCTGACCGCGCCCGATAGCAAGCATCGAGTCAATCGCTTTAATGCCGGTGTACATCGGTTCCTTGACCGGCTTGCGATCCACGACGCCGGGAGCCATCGTTTCCAGTAGCCGTGTGCCGGACGCGGTGATCGGTTCGCCGCCGTCAAGGGGTATGCCAAGCGCATCCACGACGCGCCCGATTAGACCTTCGCCGACCGGGACTTCGATAATGCGCCCAGTGCGCTTCACGATGTCGCCTTCCTTGATCTTCTTGTCGTCACCCAAAAGGATGACGCCGACGTTGTCTTCTTCAAGGTTGAGAGCCATGCCCATCACGCCGCCGGGGAACTCCAACAGTTCCGCCACGGCGCAGTCGCGCAAGCCGTAGACGCGGGCAACGCCGTCGCCGACTTGAAGCACGGTTCCCACACCGACTTCTTCGACTCCGGCGGAAAAGTTTGTAATTTGCCGCTCTAAAATCGCGGTTATCTCATCGGGTCTTACTGATGCCATAAGTTATTTTCTCGCTAACAGTTCGTCGTGCA
>JACMIU010000550.1 GCA_014380985.1 Armatimonadota bacterium
CTTCACGGTAAATACAGGTTGTAAGTACCGACCGGAACGAATCGCCTCACGACGAAAAAGAAGGTCGGAAAACGTAAATCACACAAACTGGAGCATCAAACAAAATGAGTTTTCTTATCTTCCTCGTTGTAGGACTTATCGCAGGCGCACTCGCTAAAGCCATCATGCCGGGCGGATCGAACGAACCGGGTGGCTGGTTCCTGACCATGATTTTGGGCGTCGTCGGCGCGTTCGTCGGTGGCTTGATCGGTGGCGGAACGTCGGGAACGTTCTCGATTATGGGTATAGTATGGGCAACGCTCGGCGCAATCGTGTTGATTGGCATCATGCGACTTGTCACCGGTGCGAAACGAAGCGTGTAATCAGCCACGTTAAATAAACAAAGGGAAACGATTCATGAAGCAAAACAAGGCAATCTTTGCCGTCGCCGTTAGCACATTCGTGCTACTTGGCGGGATTCTCACCGGATGTGGCGACACGGCGGATGGCGTGGCGAAGGACACCACGGAAAACACGGCGGCGGTAGGCGAAGGTGTCGCCAAAACCGGCGAAGCTGCGATGGAAACCGGCGAGAAAGCCGCCGAAGCCACGGGCAAAGCCGTTGAGAACACGGGCGAAGCGATTGGCGGAGCCGGCAAGATGGCGGGCGAAGCGGTCGGCGGCGTAGCAAAAGGCGTCGGCAATATCGCCGAAGCGGCAACGCTGACACCGGCAATCAAGAGCGCGATTATCGCCTCCAAAATTGACGGTTCCACCGTTAACGTAGATACCGAAGCCGAAGCCGATACCATCGTCCTTAACGGAACGGTGAAGTCGGCGGCGGAAAAGACGCAAGCCGGACAGATTGCCGCGAAAGAAGTCAAGGAAATCGGCAAAACCTACAAAATCAAGAACAACCTGACCGTCGCGCCGTAGGGCGGGCGGTGTGCGAAAAAACGGGCGGGGAGCGAAACGCGCAAGGCGAATCGCTCCCCGCTTTTTTGTCGCATAAAATAAAACGAACAATTTGCCACGCATCGTGCCACTAATGTATTGATGGACGAACTGCTTCCCGCGCTTCTCGAAACCCGGCTTCGCCAGCGTCTGGGCGAGTCTGACCGGGCGGCGTTCGACGCCGTGGTGCGCGAGCATCATCTGCGCGTGTTTCGGCAACTGTTCGCGCTGACCGGCGGCGATAACGCCCGCGCCGCCGATTTAGCGCAGGAAACATTTATCGCGGCGTGGCAATCGCTTCCTACGTTCTCCGGTCGCTCCGGCATCGGCACATGGCTACACACGATTGCGGTTCGCGCCTGGTTTCGCGCCGAGCAAAAAGCGAAGAGCGGTGCGTCGGAAGTCCCGCTTGCGGACGCCCTTGCCGAACTGCTGACCAGTCCCGACGCCGACCCGCAAACCGGCGCGGCAACGGCTTCCGCCCTTGTCACCCTGTATTCCGCCGTGAACGCCCTGCCGCCCGCCTATCGCCGCGCCGTTCTTGCGTTCTACCGCGAGGAGAAACGCTACACCGAAATCGCGGACGGCGAAAATATCGCCGTCGGCACGGTGAAATCGCGCCTGTCCACCGGTATCAAACTGCTCCGCGCCCGCCTGACCCATCGAAAGGAAGAACTGCTATGACGAACCCCGTGCCGCCCACATTTGGTAATCGCGGGTTGAAACCCACGTCTACAGCCGCGTTCCGCGCCGGGTGTCCGCTGGACGCGGATACTGAGCCTGTGCCGCCCCCCGACTTTTTACAGAGTTGCCTGTCCACGATTCCCGACGCGGCAACGTACCGGACGCCCGCGCCGCGCCCATTCCCCGACGCCGCAAGTCGCAAGCGTTTGGCATGGCTATCGGTGGCGGCGGCAGTTCCGATCGTCACGGTGCTGGCGGTGCTTCCGGCGAAACTACTGCGCGAAATGAAGCAAAACGTGCCCTCGCAACCGTTGGAGTATGTCCGCATCCATACGACACTTTCTACCATGCGGGAAGATGGGCGACTCAAGGATGAGGTTGTGAAGGTAACGATTATGGATACAAATCGGGGCGTTGTCACCTACTCGGCGACGCCGGGAACATGGCAGCCCGTCTCACCGGTGGGTAAACAGGAACGATTTTGGGAAGCGTCGCTTACTCTGCTCGACGGAAAGCAGTATCGCTTTAAGAACGACAAGTTTTCCACGAACAATCCCGGTCAAAATATGTGGTTTAACCATCGTAATCAATGGCGACAGTTTTCCACTAATGCCCTCAATTACTGGGGAAATCGGAAATACGGCAAAAC
>JACMIU010000551.1 GCA_014380985.1 Armatimonadota bacterium
GCTCCGGGGCGCACCAGTCCCAAGCCCGCCCACAGATTCGGGGACACGAGAAGGTTTTCCCGCTTGCCGCCGTGCAGTTCGCGCATCCGCTTCTGCCCGACCGAATCGGACAAGGCGAGTCGGGCTTGCGCGGTGGCAATCTGTTCGTCCGACAGGTGCGAAATTAAGCGATTCGCGGCGTCCCATGCCTCCCCTTCACTCTCTCGCACCACGACGTTGAGCCGAATCCCGAACCGGAGCGTTTGGGGATCGCGCCCGATATTTTCCGCCGCCGCCCGAACCCGGTCTAACTTTTCCGCGACCTGCGCCGGTGGCTCGCCCCACGTCAGATACACGTCGGCGTGCTTCGCGGCGACCGCAATACCGGCGTCCGACGACCCACCGAACCAGATAGGCGGGTACGGCTTCGCATACGTTTCACCCAGTTGTACGCCGCCTTCTATAGATAAATGCTCGCCGTGAAAGTCCGCCCTGCCGGTTTCAAGGAGCGACCGGAATATGGTCAGAAACTCGTCGGTGATTGCGTAGCGCGTGTCGTGGTCGGCAAAAATCCCGTCCATCGCCGCCGCCTTTGCGCCGCCGTCGCCGGTCACAACATTAATTAGTAGCCGTCCTTCCGAGAGTCGGTCGAAAGTCGCCGCCATTCGTGCCGCGAGGGACGGTTGCATAATGGACGGGCGCACCGCGACAAGGTAGCGCAGATGCCGCGTCACGCCGACAAGAGCCGACGCCGCAACCCAAGCGTCCTCGCATCCGATACCGGTCGGGAGCAACGCGCCGTGGTAGCCGAGCGTATCAAGCGCGGTGGCAAGGGTTCGCAGGTAGCCGAAGTCCATTGCCCTGCTCCCGACGCCGCCCAAGTATCGTTCATCTCCCGGTGTCGGGAAAAACCATAAAACGTTCATTTGTAACAATTACTCCAAAAACGAAAATGGCGGAAACCCGCACGACATAAAAATCGCGTGTGGTTTCCGCCTCCGGTTGTCCGGTCAGCGAATGCTGGTTATAAAAATGTTTAGTTCACCGCAAGTGTACGGCAGGTTATCGCAAGCGAATCTTTTCCGTCTTTTCTATTTGCACGATGCGTCCGTCTTGTATCACGATTTGCACTGTGCCGAACTGAATAGAGCGCACCGCGTCTTCAATCGCGGAAAGCGGGTATTCCGGGTTTGCATCGCTCGCCGGGGTTGGTGTTGCCGATTTAGGTAGAACCGGTGCTATTGATTTTTCCACGCGCATTTGACCTTTCAAAAAATCTAAGAAAGCAGGAGATGTTGGTAGATGGGGCGGGGGAAAAAATCGGTCACGGATATGCCCCCGCTTTAATGACCGCGCTGACAGCAACAACACGAGGCGAACGCCGAGTGGCGAACGGCTTTGAAGGAGGAAGTAAAATTATTTTGCACGACTTGTTTCATTGCAACTTTCCTGACCGGAATTGTTGACTATCGTAACATCCATTTACAACTTTGTCAAGTGATTAACTCAAGTATTTTTCCTGAAGTTCACGCGAACAAAAAACGGAGTTAGTTTCTTCATAACGCCCGCTTTACGTGTAGAGACGGGAACTTTACGGCAGGAAAGCCGTACTTAGAAAAACCGAAACGTGGGTACGGCAAAAAGAACCGATTTCGCACAGGGCGAACCGTATATTTTTCTTTTGCCCCACGGCAAGCGGTATGGAGGCAGGTAGAACAAGTGCAAGGCACGACGGAACAAGAAGAAGAGATAATTCTCACGCCAAGCGGGCGCAAAAATATCGAAGACGAACTTAACGAACTGATCAAAGTACAGCGACCGGAAGTGGCGGATCGCATCCGTGATGCGAAAGATTACGGCGATTTGAACGAGAATGCGGAGTATGAAGCGGCGAAAAACGCGCAAGCGTTTATCGAAGGACGCATCATTGACCTGAAACGCATCGTCGGCAGTGCGCGAATGCTCAACGAGTCCGAAATCCCGACCGACACCGTGGGGCTTGGCTCGATTGTCACGGTTTGCGACGAAGAGTTTAACGAGGAATGGACGGTGACGATGGTTTCCGCCTACGAAGCCGACCCAGACAAAGACCGCATTTCCGATATTTCGCCGGTCGGTCACGCATTGTTTGGCAGAACGGTCGGCGACCGGGTAACGGTTCGTACTCCCGGCGGCAACACCAACTACACGATTCAGAAGATTACCAAATAGCAGAGATAAACCGCCAAGACGCGGAGGACGCCAAGGTCAGAAGAGGAGAAGAGAAATCTCGAAACCTTTTCCGGACTTGGCGTCCTCCGCGTCTTGGCGGTTCGTTCTCGTTAGCCGTTGGCGGAGCCGACTTTTTGCTCTAAGGCGCGTAGTTGGGCTTCAAGGTCGGAATCGGTAGTTGCCGTGACCGTGGTCGGCGCGGCGACGTTGGTAGTCGAACCCATGCCCATTTTCAATTCGAGGTCGGCAAGGGCGTTCTCGGCGGCGATGTCGGCTTCGGCAACGTCCAAATCGGCAAGCCGATTCTCGACGCGGGTTTTCGCCATTTCGGCACGTGCCCCCGCTTCCGACTGCGCGGAGCGAATCTTCGCTTGCGCCCGACCGAACGCTTGCGTCGAGTCTTCGATGGTTCCGATGCCGTCCAACGCCTTGTTGATAGCGACCTGAATCTGCGCGTTTTTCCACTGCGCCTTCATGGCAAGGGCTTCAGCGGTTTTCTGGCGAATCTTTTCCTCTTCGCGCTTGATGGCGACCTTGACCTGCTCGGACGTGTCAATCGCTTGCTCCAAACTCGCTTGCGTCGTAGTCAAACTGGTTTGGTACGATTCTTTTTCCTTCAGCAGTTGTAGCGCGAGGTCGCGGTTGCCGCGCTTGAGCGCGAGTTCGGCTTTCGCTTGCAATTGGGACGTTTTCTTTTGCAGGTCGTCTACCATCTGCTGCAGATTATTTTTCTGCGTGATAGCTTGCACGGCGCGTTCGCGGTTGCGGGCGTGAACCTCTTGCATTTCGCGTTGTGCCTGTTCGAGCAAAATGTCGGGGTTTTCCAAGTTGTCGAGTCCGCCGGACAGCAGGGCTTTGATGTAGTTCCAGAATCGTTTTAGCATGGGTAGAGTTTCCTGACCCGCCGCCGGACGCGCCGCTGAGAGGGGACGCCGGGTGAGCGGTAGCGAACGAACCGGGCGGGTCGGTAAAAACTTGTTTTTACCGGATTGCCGCGCCGGTTGCCCGAAATATGATAGGGTGGTTTCGATTTATACGCAGGGAACCGCGCTTCGGGTTCCGATTATTATCGCCTTATGAAAAACAGACACGCGAACCGCGTCGTTGGTTGCGCATCCTGTCTTTATGCAAACGCTTCGATTAACGCTTGCGTTCCCCAATCGTTCGCGGCGGCGTTTCTTTCGCGTAAGCGTTTGTAGTGCGACAGTACTAAGCGAACACCGGGAAGCGGCAGGTTGACCGCGTCTGCCGCTTCGAGGGCAAGGCGCAGGTCTTTGATTAAGTGCGCTATTTTGAAGCCGGGAGCGAAATCGCCGGAAGCCATTCGCGCCGCCAAGTTGTTCCATGACCACGAGCCGCCCGCCCCCGCCCCGACCGCCTCAATCGCGGCAGGAATATCGGTGCCGGTTTTCTGCGCGAACCGAATCCCCTCCGCCACCGCTTCGAGCGTGAGGGCTATCTGAATCTGGTTGACGAGTTTGACCTTTTGCCCGTCGCCAACGGTTGCGCCGCAATGAACGATTTTTTTGCCCATCGACTCGAAAAGGGGGTAGGCGCGGTCGAAATCGGCTTTCGCGCCGCCCGCCATTATCGAGAGCGTCCCCTGTTCCGCGCCCCACGAGCCGCCCGAAACCGGCGCGTCCACGAAACCGGTATCGCGCTTCTTAAGTTCCCCCGCGACATTCTGAACACACTTTACGCCCACGGTTCCCATGTCCACGCAGACCATGCCGGGGCGCAAACCGTGCGCGATTCCACTCCCTTCGGCGAAGTACACCTGCTCGACGTCCGGCACGTCGGAAACCATCGTGATAACTACGTCCGACGCTTCGGCGACGGCGCGGGGAGTGTCCGCAACCGTGACGGACGTTTCGCCCGCGAGTGCCTCGGCTTTGGCGCGGGTGCGGTTGTAGACGGAAACGGCAA
>JACMIU010000552.1 GCA_014380985.1 Armatimonadota bacterium
GAAGGGTCTATAGCCAAAGGCTTCTACCGGAACGTTTCAACGTCCGCACCCTACTTCGCCTCTATCGCTTCGCCGTCACCCTGCCGCACCTCTTGCGCCACTTCCGCCGCCGCTTGCTTGCCTTCGGCTTCGGCGTCTTTGTAGGCGTCGCGCACGTCCTGCGGCGTCGGTTTGCGCCCGGTCTGGTAGTAGAGCAGGGCGGAGCGACCGGCGGCGAGTGTGCCGGAATACGCGATTGCCGCTTTAATCGCCAAACCGACACCGGCAGGAATCAAGCCCGCGAACTGCCGGGCAAGCGTGCGCCAACCGAGTGCCGCGCCCAAAACCCCCATCAGTTCCTTGACTTGTTGCGTGTAGCCGGGCTTTTTGCCGTGCGTCGCCGCGAGACGCATCACCATCATCAGTTGATTTTTGGTCAGAAGCAGCACGTCGGCGATTGACGACGCGGGCAGAATAATCGCGGCGGGCGGAAACACGCCCGGCAAACCCGAAATCAAGGCGATTTGTGCGTTGGTGCGCGACGCCGTGTTAATGATATATTGGCTGGCGACCGGGCGAAAGAGCGGGAAGCGGCGACCCAGCGCAACCGATAGATGCGGCTGTTGCTTGATCATCGCCTCGGCAAGTTTTGGAAGGTTAGGCGCGGTAAGCGGAATCGAGTTTGCCCCCCGTGCGCCAATAGGTTCGTCCTCGGTTTCCGGCACGTAAATCGTGAACGCGAACGCTTTTGCCGTATCGGGGTCGGGAACCGCGTCAAACTCGCGCAGGTGCGCCGCCGCCTCGTCGCGCTCGTCCAGCGTCGCGGTCGGTGTCAGAAACGCTTCGATCATTCGCGCCCGGTCTTCCGGCTTGCCGACCAGCGCGACAACAAAACCACTGTTCGCCTCGTCCTCAATACCTCGCGGCGACACTTCTTTAATCTGCCGCCAAAAATCGTAACCCGCCCCAAAAATGTTTGCCATTTGTCTACCTTTATCCGTATCTTATACGCAGGTTTACCCGGCAAACGTTTCGATATAACCTGTGCGCTAAATCGGCAACGTCACGCGAACAGTGGTTCCTCGTCCCGGCTCGCTTTCGATGGACACTGCGCCGCCGTGCGCTCCGACCAGCATCTGAACCAGCGACAACCCCAAGCCCGTGCCGCCGCGCTCACGGTCACGCCCGGCGTCGGCGCGGTAGAAACGGTCGAACAGATGTGGCAAATGCTCCGGCGCGATGCCGCAACCGGTGTCGGACACCGTAACGGTCGCCATGCCGCCGTGCGTTTCGGTCGTCACCGTGATTTTGCCTGACGGGGGCGTGTAGCGTAGGGCGTTTTCCAGCAAGTTAATAAAAACGCGACGTAGCAGATGTGCGTCGCCGTCCGCGAGACGAAGGGTATCCGCGCCGGTGACGCCGATAGTCGCGCCCGCGTCACCGGTGCGTTCGCGGTACGCGGTTTCGGCATCGGACGCCGCCCCGCGAAGCAGGGGGACAACCTCTACGCTTTTGTGCTCGCGGGGCAGGTTGCCGCCGTCGTTCTGCGCCAGTAACAGCAAATCGCCGACGATACGGTTCATGCGCCCCGCCGCACCGTGAATCGCCGTGAGTGCCTTTCGCGCTGCTTCGGGTGTCGCCGGTGCTTCGTCGTCTAAGGCAAGGCTCGTGTGTGCGGTGACAATGGCGAGCGGAGTACGCAACTCGTGCGACGCATCGGCGACGAAACGGCGTTGCTTGTCGAACGACGTTTCGAGGCGATCCAGCATCCGGTTGAAGCGTCGTGACAGTTCGCCGAACTCGTCGCTCCCGGTAACAGGCAATCGCCCCGCCAAACTTTCGGCGGCGACCGTGTCGGTGGCAATGGTAATATCGCGCACGGGGCGCAGGGCGCGTCCGGTGATAATCGCCCCACTCGCTCCGGCGACGAGAAGCGATAACGGTAGCAAGGTAATAAGCGCGTTGTCGAGCGCGTCCAAACCGCGCTCAATATCAGTAAGGCGAAAGGCGACCTGCACAAAAAGTGGCTCGGCTTGCGGCGCGTTCGCTCCGCTCGCCCGTATTCCGACCGTGGCGACGCGAAGCGGCTCCGCGTCCACTGTCACGGTGTTTATCATCAGGCGATGCGTTTTTGCTGACAACAACACCCCGTTTTTGTCC
>JACMIU010000553.1 GCA_014380985.1 Armatimonadota bacterium
CTCGATACGGCGCAAATGTTCGATAGTCAATGCGGCGTAGGCAGGTTCAGACAGCTCCCTCGGTTGGAGTGCTTTACATCGGCTTAAGTAAAAGTTCAAGGCAGTGTCAAACGCCCATTGGTTGTAAGTCTTGTCATTCGTCTCCCAAAGTTTTTCTCTGTCCATTTCAGATCTCCCTTCCCGTATATTACTTGCCATCAAATGCAAAATCAAACGCTCGACAGCACCGCAGGTAATACGATGCAACGTCAGGTTGCCCCGCCGGGAGGGCAAAAAGAAACGATACAATAACGGCATGACGCCCGACGAAATCGAAGCCGGACTGCTTTCCTGCGTTCACTGCGGCTTTTGTTTACCCGCCTGCCCGACGTACCGCGAAACCGGGGACGAAGCCGATTCGCCGCGGGGGCGGTTGGTGCTGATGCGGCAGGCGCACGAGAACGTTTTGCCGCTGTCCGACCGGGACATTGGCTCGGTCGGCTACCATTTAGACCGGTGTCTCGGTTGCCGTGCTTGCGAAACCGCGTGTCCGAGCGGCGTTCCGTATGGCAACTTGCTCGAAGAGATACGCGAGCGGCAAGAGAAGGAGACGCGGCGTGGGGTCGGCGAAACGGTTTTGCGCGAAGGGATGCTCGCGCTTCTGACGAACCCGCTTCGGATGAAGGCGGCACTTATCGGCGGGCGGCTTACGGGGGGCGTGATTCCGGCTCCGATTGCCCGCTTTGTCGGACTGCCGACCGACACGAAGATGCCGCTACCGGAAAACCTGTCCGAATCGTCGCGGGACGTGGCGACGTTCACGCAAGGCGCGGGCGAAAAGCGCGGCACGGTTTTGCTGGCGACTGGTTGCGTGATGCGCGTTTTGTACGGCACGGTTCACGCGGCGACGGTGCGCGTGCTGGCGGCAAACGGCGTCACGACGATTGCGCCGAAGGGTCAGCCGTGTTGTGGTGCGCTTCACGGGCATCAGGGGAAATTGGCGGCGGCGCGGGCGATGGCGCGAGAAACCATCACGTTTTACGAAAATGCTTGCGGCGGCGAAGGCTTGCCGGACGTGGACGCGGTTATTCTCAATTCGTCGGGGTGCGGCGCGTTCACGAAAGGCTACGCGCACCTGCTTCAGCATGACGAGCGATTCGCGGTGCGGGCGGCGGCGTTCTCGGCGAAAGTCAAAGACATTAGCGAATACCTTGCCGCGCTTCCGGGCGGCTTGCGACCGATGCCGACGCCATTACCAATTCGCCTGACGTACCACGACGCCTGCCATCTGCGCCACGGGCAACGCATCTACGACGCCCCCCGCGCCCTGCTCCAAGCGATTCCCGGCGCGACGTTTATCGAAACGGTGGACTCCGACCTGTGCTGTGGCTCGGCGGGCGTGTACAACTATCTGCAACCGGAGATGGCGCGAAGTTTGCTGGATAAAAAATTGGCGAACCTGCTGGCGACCGGCGCAAGCGTGGTGGCGACCGGTAACCCCGGCTGCCTCGCGTGGATTCAACAGGGCATGGCGGCGGTCGGCAAAGACGCGCCGGAAATCGTTCACCCCATCGAACTGCTTGACCGAGCGTACCGACCGTGAAGGTGGTTATCGCGCCGGACTCGTTCAAAGGCTCGGCAACTTCGTTAAGAGTTGCATCCGACATTCAAAAAGCATGGCGTCGCATACGTCCACGCGATGAAGTCACCTTGATTTCCTTAGCAGACGGTGGGGAAGGTACAATCAGCGTTTTCGCACCTCTCTTCGGTTCGAGGCTTATCTCTACCCGATATTCGGGTGCTACGTTGGGCAGGATGTATGAAGGCTTCTGTATCGTCACGAATGGTGAAATGGCGGCGGTGGAACTGGCATCGGCGGCGGGCTTGACACTTGTTCCGGCGCACCAGCGTGACCCGAAGCGCACCACGACGTTTGGCTTTGGCGAACTGATTGCACGGGCGGCGAGCGTTCCCGGTGTCAAACGGCTCGTGCTGGCTCTCGGCGGCTCGGCAACGAACGACGGCGGCGCGGGTGCGTTGCAAGCGTTGGGCGTGCGCCTCACCAACACGGCGGGGCGCAAACTCGCTCGCGGCGGGGCGGCACTCGCCGACCTGCGAAGCGCGGATTTTTCAAAAGCGAACCGTTTCCCCGACCTCGAAGTCGTGATCGCGTGCGACGTGGACAACCCACTTCTTGGAAGACGCGGGGCGACCTACGTGTTCGCGCCGCAAAAAGGCGCGACCGATGATGATTTGCCGCTACTCGAAAGCGCGATGACGCGCTACGCCGATGTTCTCACCGAAGCGACGGGGCGCGATGTGCGGAACGTTCCCGGCGCGGGCGCAGCGGGCGGCACGGCGGCGGGATTGCTGTGGCTGTTTCCACAGGCGACGCTCCGACCCGGAATCGAAATCGTCTTGGACGCCGTAGGATTCGACGACGCCGTGCGCGACGCCGATATTGTCATCACCGGCGAAGGGCGTCTGGATGCGCAGACACTCAGCGGCAAAGCCGTTGCGGGCGTGATTCGCCGGACGCGAGCAGTCAACCCTCGCGCAAAAATTATCGCCATCGTCGGGTCGGTGTCGCCCCCAGACGCCCAAGGAGAACTCGCCCGCGCCCTCGGCTTGTCGGCGGTGTACCCGATGGTGCGCGAAGGCGTAACCGTGGAGGAGGCGATACGCCATCCGGCGACGCACCTGCAAATGATTGCCGAACGCGCCGCCAACGATTTCGCGTCTTAGTCCGGCTCGATACCCGCTTCGCGCAGAAGTGCCGCGAGGCGTTCGGCGCGAGCAGTCGCCGCGTCACGTTCCGCCACCACCGCATCGCGCTCCGCCGCTACCGCATCGCGCTCGGCGACAACCTCCCTGCGTCCCGCTTCGGCGGCTTCGGCGCGGATACGTTGCAATTCCCGCTCGGCGAAAACCTCCTGCACCGTTTGAAAGCGTGTGCCGTCGGCGCGGTGGATAATCAAATCCCTGCCCAGCGTGTCGAAGCGAATGCCGAGACGCGGACTGATATACGCAGTCACATCCGGCACGGGGGTCAAAAGACCGTCCTCGTCCCGTCGGTAGGCATCGAAGGACGCATCACCTTTTTTGCGTGGGTCATAGATATAATATTCTTCAACGTCGTGTCGCTGGTAAAACAAAAACTTACCGACCATTTCGCTGTAGCGATTGCCGGGCGACAATATTTCAAACACCACCTGCGGTGCTATGCCGTTCTCCTTGGACTGCTGATAACTGCCCCGGTGACCCTTCGGACGCCCGAAGATCACCATCACGTCGGGGGCTTGGCACTGTGAATCTTTCTCCACTGGATACCAGAGCAGATCTCCGGCGACGAAAACATCAGGATTAGCGGCAAGAAGGTTTTCTAATCCTTCTTTGATGGTGACAATCCATTCGTATTGCAGTGTGTTATCCGCCATCGGCTTGCCGTCGCTTTCCGGGTATTCGGGGTCGGGATACGGTTCCGCCAAATCAGGGCGTTTATCGAGCAGAATACTCATCCTATTTGCCTCCTTCGTGATGCCGTTATTATAGCACAGTCGTTTGCTATTTCGGGCGGCGCAGGGTGATCATCGTGACTTCGGGGCGGCACAAAAAGCGTGGGCGAAGCCAGTAGAAACGCCCCACCCGTGCGACGCCGATGCCGCGGGAAATGTACAATTGGAACGCTTCCGACACATCGCGCCCGCCCAGAATCGAGCGTAACCGAATCCGGTCAAACAAGCCTTGATCAAGGCGTCTACCAAGCGGTGTTTGCGTTTTGAGTGCCCCGACAAACGGCAATCGCACCTGCCCGCCGTGCGTGTGACCCGACAGCATCAGGTCAACC
>JACMIU010000554.1 GCA_014380985.1 Armatimonadota bacterium
CAGCTAACCCATAAGAGTGCGATTTTGTGCGAATGGAACCGAACATAGCGCGGGCGCGGTACAATAAGTATCTATGCAAAACTTGTTGCCGGAAGCGACACCACGGGCGAACGGGCGCGGCGCGGCACACCGTGCCGGGTGGACGGTTGCCCTTTTTCTTATGACTACGTTCGCCACTCTTTCCCCCGCTTGCGCCCAAAACGGCGCGGTTGATAAACCCGCTCCCGCCGCACGAAAACTGTCCGCCCAAGTCATAATGACGCGGGAATCGTTTAACGGTTGGAATGACGCCTACAAACTGTCGAACGGCACGGCAGAGGTCGTGATTGTGCCGCAAATCGGACGAATCATGCGTTTCGGGTTTGTTGGCGCACCGAACCTGCTCTGGACAAACGACGCCGAATCCGGTAAACCCGGCGTTGCGACCGGCGGATGGCGCAATTTTGGCGGCGACAAGCCGTGGCCATGGTCGCAGGACGACTGGACGAAATGGTTTGGCGCGGACTGGCCCCCGCCCCCCGAAGCAGACCAGTTGCCGCAAACCGTCACCCTTGTCGGAACCGGAACGGTGCGCCTCGTATCCCCGACGATTCCGAAAATCGGTTGCCGTATCGTGCGCGAAATCACGCTGGCGGAAACCGGCGCACGGCTATTTATCACGACGCACCTTGAGCGCGTGACCGACGCGAACACCGACCCCGTTAGCGCGTGGACTATCACGCAAACACCGTTTACTCGCACGCCGCTGGTCGCGCACTTAGACACTTCTGGCACGACTTTTGCCGAGGGCTGGCGCGTCATGGGCGATAAGCAACCGGTGAAATCGGTCAAGCGTTCGGACGACGGTGTGCTACTGATGGTCGAGCGCGACCCGGAAGCGAAGGGAGGGCGCAAACTCGGTTTCGACGGAGACAGCATCACCGGCGTTATCGGCGACACTTTGCTAACGATTCGCGCCGATTCGCCGGGCGCAAAAAATTTCGACTGGCGACCGGGCGAACGCGGGCAAATCTATATCAGCGATGCCGGTGCGCCGTACATCGAATGGGAGTTTACCTCACCGTTGATCGCCCTGAAAAAGGGCGAATCGGCAACGCTTCACACGACGTTTGAAGCGGTACGTCTGCCGATGGATATTAGCGCGATGCCCGCGATGGAAGCGGCGGCACGTGGTTCGCAGAGCAAAGGAAAAAAACAATGAACGCCGAAGATTTACCCGATTATCTGAAACTGCTCGGCAAGCAGGTGGAAAAGCGCGTCAGTTCCGCCCTCGGCGGTGATGACGACAAGAAGAACTCCGGCGACAACGCCGGAGGGCGTACCCGGATCAACAGCGACGGCAACGTTGAGTTTGAACCCGACTGGGAGGAACTGGACAAACGCGCCGACAAAATCGTCGGCGGATACGCGATGGTGATGGCGGCAGGCAACGTGCTTCCCCTACCGTTTGACGCGATGATGGTCACGGCGACGTTTGCGAAAATGACCACCGAACTTGCCGGGGTCTATCAGGTCATCGTGTCCACCAAGCGGGCGCGGCAGATCGGCTGGGCGATTTCGGCAACCACCGGCTCGGTGCTGGGGCTGACGTTCGCGGCGTCCAGTCTGGCGAAGTTTATTCCCGGCGGCTATTTCGCCGGGGTTGCCGTGCAAGGGTCTATCGTCGGGG
Organism: Armatimonadota bacterium; assembly: GCA_014380985.1. Taxonomy (GTDB): domain Bacteria; phylum Armatimonadota; class Armatimonadia; order Armatimonadales; family Armatimonadaceae; genus JACMIU01. Next base: position 1,670 of record JACMIU010000554.1, read on the forward strand.
CGATTTGCTGGGCGGCGGGCGACGCGCTGAAGCAGTATTTCAAGGCGTGTCGGCAGGGGATTGACCCGGATATTGATTCTCTGCGCGAATCGTTCGCCCGCACACTTCGTGTGAAACTGAAATCGGCGACTTCCGGCGCGGAAAAAGCAGCGTCGGTCATCAAGAAGCCGACCACGGCATCCCCGAACGTCACCGCACCTAAAGCGCAGGAAGCCGCGCCGTCGGCAAGCCTACCTGTGAGCGACGCTTTGGAGCAAATCGCGCTTCTGCATGAACTGCATCGCTCTGGCGCGTTGTCGAAGGATGAGTACGAGAAAAAGAAAACCGAATTATTGAAGCGCGTCTGATCGCGCCTCCCGCAATCGGTCAATCGCCCGCGCCAGTTTCGCCTTGTTCTCCGGCGCGTTCAGCCATAAACTCGCGCCGGACGAATGCGGTAGCGGAATAACGGTGCGCCCATCGTCGTTCGTGTAGACGTTGCCAACGAGTTCGGACAGCGGGGCGCGGGACAAAAATGTGGTGATGGCAAGACCGCCGAACAGCACCAGTACCGCAGGATTCACCGTGGCGATTTCGGCGTCGAGCCACGGTCGGCACAACGCTTGTTCGGCGCGGGACGGCAACCGGTCGGTACTCTTGCCGGGGAGCCGACCGGGAAAGCATTTCGTGATCGCCGCAAAGTAGATGGTTGTGCCGAAATCGGCTTCGTCAAAGCCCGCTTCCACGAACCAACCGCGCAGTTTTCGACCGGCAGGGCCGAGATACATTCCGCCGCTTTCGTGGTCGGTGCGCGAGGGGGCTTGCCCGATAATGAAAAATCGGGCGTTTGTTGTGCCACGGGTGAGCGGGTTCGCTTCAGCGATATACCCGGCGTCCTCGCACTTGCGGCAACCGCGAATCTCCGCTTGCAGAACCGGGAGCGACCGCGCTTCAACCGGCGACCGGTTCAAAATCTTCCACGCCTACCGTATCGCCGCCCGTTGTCGTGAAGCGAAGCGTTTGCGGTTCGCCCGTCCCCTGCCCCTGCGCTACCCCGGTAATCGCGTGACCTTTGGTGTCGTAGGTTTTCGTTTCGCCGTTCTGCTCGATTTGTAGGTGGTGCGTACCGGCGTAGTAAGCATAGCGGACGCCGTTCTGCAAACCGGCGGACGACGCGCCGTGCGATTCGGCTTTTGCCGTTTGCGGTTCGGACGGCGTTTGCGCCTCCGGTTCCTGTGTCACGGCTTGCGCGAGTTCGGCGCAAAAAAGCGCGGCGACCCGCGCCTTCAGTTCGGCGTCTCCCATTCGCCCGATCTGCGTCATGCCGCCCGCCCATTGCCCCATGCCGCCCAACTCTTCGGCGAAAAACTGCACCTGCTTGCCGTGGGTTCGGCGCAAACCGGCGAGCAAATCGTCCACGATGCTTTCGCTAAAGCCGTGCTTTTCGGCGATTGTTTTTGTGTTCATGCCGTATCCTTCGGTTTGCCGAACTGTTGATCATAAAATGGGTTGGGGAGCTGCGCGGTGTGTGGTGTATTGCCGTATGGCTTGTCGTAGCCCCATGCGATATAGAGCATAGTGAACTCTCCATGTATTCTAACGTTGTTTCGCAGAGTATTCACAATAAGTTGGCGCACCGTTACTTCACCATCCTGTTGGCTATTCATAATGAGGCGTCCTTCGTTCAACTGTTCCGGCGTCAGAGAAAGAAGCAACCAGTACCATTTTTCGACTTCCACCCCAAGCGCGTCGCACAGCGCGGCAGGTTCGGTCGGTGGATCGGGCAGACGCGGATGTTTCGTAGCATCGGGTTCCTCAATGTGCGCCCGGTCAAACTGAAGCCACGACCACGCATAAACCGCCAACTGGCGCGGCGTCGGGGCAGGGAGCGCGAATGTTTTGTCGAAGTGTTCGGGCGAGATGCGCCGCAGTCTGTGGATCATGCTACTCATTTCTCCGCACAAATAGTCTTGGTACAGTCTGGCTTCCGCGTTCACCGTGCTTTCGCTGACCCCGTGCTTTTCGGCGATGGCTTTTGTGTTCATGGAGTTTTCTTCGCACCAAATAACTCGGCGTAAATCGGGTTCGGCAGGGGCGCGG
>JACMIU010000057.1 GCA_014380985.1 Armatimonadota bacterium
ACCTGCGCCACGCCGGAACCGGTGCTTTCGCGGCAAGTTCGTTGCGCCCGTTCCGGGTCAAACGGCTTGCCGCTTCGGCATCGGTCAAGCCGGTTCGAGCATCGGTGGACAGGTTCGTTAGCACGTCCTCGAAAGGGCGGCGGTAGGCGGCGGGCGCGTCGCCGTGGAGCGGAACGGTCGGAGTGGTCGCTTCTGCCAATGCCATAAAAACTGTTTTCCTTCGTGAGGGGCGTACCGTTTGAGCGGAGTATAGGGCGTTTGTGACCGTGATACGTCCCCTAAATGGCGTATTATCCGCAAAATAGGGTGCAATAGAGCACAACAATACGCCATTCAGAGGACGCCATGAACCGGCTTCCGACGTAGATTGACTACAGAAGAAATTCGGAGGTTGAAATGAAAATCATAAGCACGTTATCACTTATCGCACTATCCGCGACACTATCTTTGACGGCTACTCTCATCGGTATTGCCCCTGTCGCCGCTCAGAGCGGTTCCCCGACACCCACCCCCGGAGTCAAGACTGCCAAACCCGCGAAAAACACTGTCGTCGGTAACGACTATCTGGTGCTGGTTGGGAAACACACGATGTGGAAATCGCAAGTCGAGAAGATGCACCCAGAGATGCGTAAGCAGATAGTGACGATCTCGAAAGCAAACGGCAACGACTATCCCATCACAGTAGGGAAGCGCACCGTCATGGCTTCGACGTTGCGGCGTAGTACGGGCGACTCGAAGACTCTACCGGCGACGCACAGTGCGTCGTGTAAGAACTATCTCGTGCAGGTTGGTAAGGAGGCGGTTTTGGCTTCCTCCGTAAATTGTCCGATGGGCAAACATGAAGGCGGCACTAAGCCGATGTGTTGCGTCTCGCCCATCGTTGCGAAAGGCGACACCTTGCCGCGTTGTTGTCAGGACGTTAAGGCAATCTGACCCCGTGAGTATGTTGATGCAGTGCCACCAAGGCAAACCGAAATAGGATGGTAGAAATGACCGGGACAAACACCGACAAAATGGAAGTCGCTGTGGTGGGACAGACCATGACGGCGGATCATGCGGGAATGAATCACTCACACGGGGGGAACCGTCACCGTTTGCCAAGCACAGCGGCGGTATGTCCCACGATATGAGTGACCCGGCAATGGCGGCGGGCATGGAGGCGGATATTCGCCTTCGGTTCTTCGTCGCATTCGCTTTATCAACAGTAATTGTTATACTGTCCCCGATGGGAAAGATGTACAGTCTTGTGCCGCTCCCCGTCGCTGTGCGCTCCTACTTACTTCTCGTGCTGACGACACCGGTCATCTTTTGGTGCGGTTGGATGTTTCTATCGGGGGCATACAACGCCCTGCGTTCGCGGCAACTGGATATGGCGGTGCTAATCGCGGTCGGAGTCCTTGCGGCGTATCTCGCGTCGGCATACCTTACGATTGTCGGTTCCACCGATCTGTTCTATGAAGCGGCGGCGATGCTGGTAACGTTCGTGCTGTTCGGTCACTGGATGGAAATGAAAGCGCGGCGCGGCACGTCGGACGCCCTACAAGCCTTGTTCAAACTCGTTCCGCCGACGGCGCGGGTGGTGCGCGGCGGCGTCGAAAGCGAAGTCCCCACGGCGCAAATCGTGCGGGGGGACATTCTCGCGCTCCGTCCGGGCGACCGCGTTCCCGTGGATGGCGAAATTACCACCGGCAAAACCGCCGTGGACGAGGCATTGGTGACCGGGGAAAGTCTGCCCGTCGAGAAGAAACCGGGCGACGCGGTGGTCGCGGGTTCCATCAATGGCGCGGGGTCGGTACGGTTCGAGGCGACCGGGGTCGGCGCGGACACCGCGCTTTCGCGCATCGCAAAACTTGTCGAAACCGCGCAAAACTCCAAAGCCCCCGGTCAACGTCTCGCCGACAAAGCCGCCGCATACCTTGTGGTGCTTGCCGTGAGTGTGGGAATCATTACGTTCGTCGCGTGGCGTTTCGGCGCGGGGGCATCGTTTCTAACCTCGCTCACCTTCGCTATTTCCGCACTGGTAATCGCCTGCCCAGACGCTTTGGGGCTTGCGACACCGACGGCGGTTGCGGTTGGAACGGGTCTGAGCGCGAAGCACAACATCCTGATCAAAGACGCAGCGACGCTCGAAGGAGCGGCGCGTATCTCCGCCGTCGCGCTTGACAAAACCGGCACACTTACAGAAGGCAAGCCGCGCATCACGGATATTGTGACTGCGACGGGAATCACGGAGGACGAAGCCCTGCGCCTCCTTGCGGCGGTCGAACGCGGCTCCAGCCATCCACTTGCCGTCGCCATTCTAAGCGAAGCGAAGACGCGAAACCTGCATACCCCGGAAGCCATAGAGTTTGAGAACGTCTCAGGTCACGGTCTGAAAGCCATGGTGGAAAACAAGCGCGTTCTTGTCGGCAATGTTCGCCTCCTCACCGACGAGCAAATTGATACGACGCCGATACGGGAGTCTTTAGACCATCTGACGAGGGCGGGGCGCACGGTGATTCTACTCGCGGTGGATAGTAAAGCGGTCGCGGTGATAGGCGTCAGCGATCCCGTTAAGCCGTCGGCGAAACGTGCCGTCGCGGAACTTAGAAGCATGGGGATTCAAACCGCGCTGATTAGCGGAGACAACAAAACCGTCGCCGAAGTGGTCGGGAAAGAAGTTGGTGTAGATGTCGTTTTCGCCGAAGTTCTTCCCGAACACAAAGCCGAGTACGTGAAACGGCTACAAAGCGAGGGCAAGTTTGTGGCGATGGTGGGAGACGGCGTGAACGACGCGCCCGCGCTCGCGCAGGCGGACATCGGTATCGCTATCGGTGCGGGAACCGATGTCGCCATCGAAGCCGCGAAAATCGTGCTGATGAAGTCCGACCCGCTCGACATCGTGAACGCGATTATTTTATCAAAAGCGACGGTGCGAAAGATGAAGCAGAACCTCGTTTGGGCAAGCGTCTACAACGTGTTGGCGATTCCGGTGGCGGCGGGCGTTTTTTATAACTCACTTGGTTGGTCTCTACGCCCGGAAGTATCCGCCCTGTTGATGTCGGCTTCCTCCATCATCGTCGCCACGAACGCCGTGATGCTACGCCGTTCCGAAAAAGAAATGCTGGTATGACCGATACCCGGTGAACGGAATAACAGAAAGAAACAAATTATGCAAACAATGCGAGCCTGCGTGTTTCACGGTAAAGACAAAATTGCCGTGCAGGAAGTCCCGCGCCCGAAGGCGGGCGTCGGCGAGGCGGTGATTCGGATCACGCTCACGACTATCTGCGGAACCGATTTGCACATTCTGCGCGGCGAG